>DATGMS010000230.1:0-16888 GCA_035307285.1 Cyclobacteriaceae bacterium | reverse complement strand
ATTGTCATTTTTGGCTTTGCAGAAGAGGAGGAAGACGCAATAAACAGATCCCCTTCAAAAGGCGTACCAGCAGCAACTACGTTTGAATTGGCGGCAATCCTAGCTTGGATCACATCTGACTTAAAATAAAACGAACCGATTGTGCCGGTTATTGCGGATAAAGCCTCACTTTCTATATTCAACACTTCATTTTGATGTTGACTAAGTATGGCCATAACGGCACCCACCGGGGATTTGACAAAATTAAGGCTTACATAATCCTTGTTCCTGGCTTCTGAATTGTTTTGAAACAGCTCAATTTCGTTTGCATCTTTTGCTATCTTATCGAAAGTCAAATCAATGCCCACATCTGCCAGCATCGCTGAAACTTGTTCGGGGTATTCGTTCAGCCTTTCCTTGAGCTCATAACCTATACGTTGGTTCGCAAACATGTACCCTGTCTCCGAGGTATTTTTCAATGCACCGCTGTTGTAGCCTCCCTCATCATTGACTGCATTTGTTGCTGTGATAAGTTCTTGCTTCAAACCCTCCAAATAGTCGAAAATTTCCGAAGTGGCCTCTCGGATCTGCTGGGCTGTAGCCACTTTAGGCACATCCCTGGCATTATTACCTTGCTGTTCTACCGTATTCGCGATAGAGCTTACGGTCAACTCGTTTTTTTGGATGTAATTACTTGATGTTCTCTCAAGCCCGTCATTAAGTAAAACGAATTTCTGTAATATCTGATTGCTCACCTGTAACGCCAACATAGCAGTAAGGACGAGGTACAACATACCTATCATCCGCTGCCTTGGTGTTTCTTTACCACCCGCCATATATTTCTATTAATTTATAAATTAAAGTTTGATTATAGGGGCAATTAACCTTTCATGGCAGAAAGCATCCCACCATATACTCTATTCAGTGAGCTGACATTGTTGTTTAATTTCGCCAGTTCAGTTTTAAAAGTTTCAGTTTCTTTTCCTGCTTCATTTAAGCCTTCCATTGCGGCAGAAACGTTGGAATAAAATTTATTGATCACTTTTACATGACTCTCAGCATCTTTCAGCTCCATTTCATAAAGAACATTAAGGGCAGCTAGATTTTTGGTGACATTGGTTACTTCCTCTCGGTAACCGACAACATCTTGAGTTGCAGAAGACATTTCTGATAATGCGGTAGCTGTTTTTGCGTAGGACTGATTAATGTCAATTAAAGTCTTAGAGGCCGTCTTTACATTTTGAGCATAATCGTTGGTGGCAACCGCCGCATCAGCAATGCTGCCCATCCTTTCGGCCGATGTGGCCAAGTTCTGGATACCCTTGCCTAAGCTCTCTATAAGTTCAGGGCCGATTTTGGCCTTTTCAAGCATTTCATCAAATTTTTGGGTGGCACCGTCGCTAACTACCGGTCTGCTCCTTACAGAAGAGGACACTGGTGCAACGCCGGCATTTTCACCCGCCAATTCGGGGTACACTTTGCTCCAATCTACCTCTTGATGTCTAGGCTCAAATGCAGATAAGAAGAATATAATGGCTTCAGTAGTAAGACCCACTGCAATCATCAGGTTTCCGCCTGCCCAGTCCAAAATCTTGAACATGGCTCCGAGGATTACAATGGAGGCACCGATACCATATATCTTAGGCATGATATCGCTGTAGAATTTATTAGAAAACGATTTTTTTTCTGCTGACATAATTGATGAAACTATTGATTGTTGTGATGGATTTATCTTCTATTTCTTCTGCTTGAATTGACATCCATAGACCCGGATCTTCCGATAAAAGTCATGACGGTTCTGAATCCAATATGGGCGGACTTGGTGTCCTGATACTCATACGTTCTTGTACTGGTTTCCAAGAAATGGGCTATATCTTTCCACGAACCACCTCTCACGACTTTTCGGGGCTCGTTGGGGTCGTCATATATGGGGTCCATGTCCCACATCAAGGCGTTACCAGCCGGATTGTAGGCATCATTTACCCATTCTGCCACGTTGCCCGACATGTTATATAACCCAAAGCCATTCGGCGCAAATACATCCACAGGGGCTGTATAAGCGAATCCGTCATCAATATAATTACCTCTTCCGGGTTTAAAGTTTGCCATTAAACATCCTCTTTTGTTCCTGAGATAAGGACCTCCCCAAGGGTATTTAGCGGCTAGCTTTCCTCCTTTCGCCGCATATTCCCACTCTGCTTCAGAAGGTAACCTGAACCGTGGCATATCATATTCTGAACGGTCATTGGCATTCATATGGTAACTTTTCCACTCACAGAACTGCTTGGCTTGATCCCAACTAATACCAACCACAGGATAGTCGTCAAAAGCTGGGTGTTCAAAGTAATATTCCATAAGAGGATCACCGTAGTGATAGCTAAAACTATTGGACCATACCGCAGTATCAGGCAGAAGCTCCTCAAGGTTAAATTGCGGCGCCTCATCCAAAGTGGTAGGAGTGCCTAGAGCCAACTCACCAGACCTTACTGCCTCGAGAAATTGTCTGTATTTATTATTGGACACTTCATACTTGTCCATAAAAAACTCGGAGATTGTCACCTGTTTGTTAAGGGAAGCTTGACTCTGAGTAATATCTTCGTCTGCCTGGCCCATCCAAAAAGTCCCGGCCCTAACCGCAACCATCTCATGGGGTAGGGTCTGTTGCCATCCTGACCTATTTGGTACGCCGGTTACTTCTCCCCTTCTATTATCCCTCTCACTGGCAGAACCCCTACTGCCAAAGAGGCCGCAACCCTGAAGAAGGGCTGCTAATAAAATTACCGCAATCGCAGAGAAGTATTGCGAATTCATTTTCCTATACATAAATGACCCTTTATTATCAACATTCAACTCAACTTCCTTTTCCTTATTTTTCAAACCGAAATTTAGTAGAAAATACTAAAAAAGCACAAGAATATATTTTTAATCCCGTATATATTTAAAACCTAAACCTTGGGGTCCTCTGGATAATCCTCTCAACGCTCCTTTTTGCCTGAGGCAACTGGTAAGTCAACATAAACTCATGGGAGGCAGGGGATTTAGCTTCCAGTCCTCCTACTACCAAATCAAAGGCATATCCTAATCTTAATGAATTATCATTTAACAGACTGTACCCCAGCAAAACTGAAGCCGATTCTTCTCCCCTATAGGCCAAGCCACCGCTTATCTTGTTATTATATGTGGCTATAACGCTTACATCGTAAGATAAATTATTCACTTCAACCGATTTTAATAAGATACTTGGCTCAATCGACCAAAATGCAAATGTAGAAACCCGATAACCAGCGAATAAATAGCTGTGTATCTTGAGTTGATTGCCCAGTTCCCCCCCATCAAAATCAAAATCAGGCTCATTCAAGTGTCTCCCGGATAGCCCCAAGTAAAAGTTGCCTCTATCATACAATGCCCCGGCGCTGAAGTTAACATTGTACTGGTTCTCCTTGCCCCCTGCGGGTACAATCAGATCCGGATTGATCAACTCAAGAAGATCAAAATCCATTGTACTGGAAAAAACCCCTGCTGATCCTCCAAGACTTAGAACTCCTCGGCCAACTGTATAATGATAGGCTACTGATAGGTTCGCTTCCTGATTGGAAGTCGCCCCAATTTTCTCATTCACAAAAACAAGGCCAAAGCCAAGATTGTAGTTTTGCAAACCTCCAGAAGCAGTCAAAAGCTGTGTAGAAGGCGCACCTCCCGCCCCTGTAGATGTACTATACCCTGACCACTGGCTCCTGTGAAGGCCGGAGAACTTAAACCCTTCGTCACTACCGGCAAAAGCAGGGTTGTAAAAGAGTCCGTTGTACATGTACTGTGTGAACTGTGCATCCTGCTGAGAAAAGCCAGGAACAACAAGAAAACAAGTCAATAAAAGAACACAAAAATATAAGTAAGCCAGTCTCTTCATGTGTTAAAAGCCTTTTCTTATTTGACCATACATTTTACACATTTATACTGAAATTACCTTGAGAAAGATGATAAATTCTATAAGTTATTGGCTTTCTTAATGTACAATTCTAATGCACCCGTCATACTGGGTGCATTTGGCATGGGGGCTTCAATATCCAGAATCAAATTTTCCTCTCGGGCTGCTTGGGCAGTAGTAGGCCCAAACGCCGCTATTCTGGTGTTGTTCTGCTCGAAATCGGGGAAATTTTGGAAAAGGGACTTGATACCCGAGGGACTAAAGAAGGCCAAGATATCATATTTTATGTCCTTCAAGTCCGACAGATCAGCGGCCACTGTATGATAGATGATTGCCTCGGTAAACTCTATCCCGTTCTTTGTCAAATATTCAGGTATATCTTCCTTTCTTATGTCCGAACAAGGGAAAAGGTATTTTTCACTTTTGTGCTTCTTGAAATAATCAAAAAGATCCGCTGCGGATTTTACCCCAATAAATAACTTTCTCTTCCTGATGACAATGTATTTTTGTAGATAATGGGCTGTCTGCTCGGAGATACAAAAATATTTCATATCCGCCGGCATTTCAATCTTGAACTCCTGGCAGATTTTGAAAAAATGATCAATGGCATTCCTACTGGTAAAAATAATGGCCGTATGCTTCAGTATGTCGATTTTCTGCTTCCTGAAATCTTTGGCTGACACAGGTTCTACCTGGATAAAAGGCCTAAAATCAATTTTCAATTTGTACTTTTCAGCAAGTTGAAAATAAGGTGATCTTTCATCTGTCGGCTTTGGCTGTGACACCAATATACTTCTTACCCTATTTAACCTGTCTTTAGTAGATTTAGTCATACTGCTATATTCCTTCTTTTATTATTTCCAATTAAAAGAACTACCCAATAATTAGTTTCGAAAGAACTAAAAAGGGAACCAATTCCGCAGTGCAAAGGTACGAAAATAAATGGTAATTTTTAAGTGACACATTTTTAGACATAATAAAAAAGAGCACCACAAGCCCGAAAATGTAGATGATGAAAAATCCCATCAATAGATAGTTCATTAAAATGCTCAGAGACATAACATCATTGGTAAAGCAAATAATGAGGCTGAAATAGATCACCATCAATATTACTGATGCCACCCTCATCATGTAAAAAAAGTGGACGAATTCAACCTTTCCCAGTCCAAACACAAAGGCGCAGACTTTCAACCATAGATATTTCAACATGGTTATCATCAAAAGGACCCCGGTACCCAATAGCCATACAAAAAACATATAGGTTACATCGCCCGTGGCAATTTGTTGTAGCAAGGGCATTTTCAAGTATTCCCCACCAATCATAAAGACCAACATGAGAAGCATGGTGAAAATGACCAAAAAAAACAGCACCTCTTCGGTAAAGAATTTGGTTCCTGTGTTGGATTCGGAAAAATCCTCAGAGGAAAAGACCAGATCTGGCCTTAGGATCAACGACAAAACATCAGGATACATCAACTTAAAAAGGGAGATCAACATAAAAACCACTAAAACGGCAAGAAAGAAAAACTGCTCCATCGGGGAGACCTCTCTGCTTTGCGACAAAACTTCATTTTCAGAAGCCGGAAGTTCGAGTGATGCTTGGTCAAACCTCCCCTTTTTAAATGACACATCATCAAGACGAATTCCTTTTTTGTAAACAACAAATTCACGTCCCTTGACCTCCGAAGGAAACCCTTTTCTGAGGTTTTCCAGGGAGATGGTAAAGGTTGTGTCAGAGTTCGCATAAAACCACATCACCTTGTCTATAAAAACGGAGGAGTTCGCCGGCACGCTGACCGATAGATCTGTCATGGCGAACTCGTCCAGGTCAATTACGACTTTAGCAAACTCCGGGGACGCAGACCAAGTGTCTCTTGATTCAATAAGAATCTCAGAGTCATAATTGGTAATTACCTGTCCCCTTGCAGCTGTAAGACAATATATAGCCAAGACAGAAAGAAATACGATCCGCAGCTTATCCCTCATTTTAAAATCTTCCCGTATACCCAAAATGAATTTTAGAAAAGTTAAAACCCAACTGCTGTGTGCTCGACTTTCCTAATGCATAAATAAAATTGAAAGCCCCTTCACCCGTCTCTAGACTTAACCCAGCACCAAAAGAAATTGGATAATCGACCGCTTCCGGGGTGGTATTGCCTTGCATTCCTGCCACATCGAAAAACAGAAGGAAATAGGAATATTTGTCAAAATAGAACCTCGGCTCAAAATTAGCATAAACATACCGTTTTGCGAAGAAGAAATTCTCATTAAATCCCCTTACGCTTCGGAGCCCTCCCAAACGAAAAAGATCATTCAAAAATAGGTTCTCGTTAGCCATCTCACCCGCCCTCACCCTTAAAGAAGCCCCCAAGCCGGAGGAAAATATAAGATATCTAGCCAGGGAATAGGTGAGATAATATTGGATACTGTTCATGTCCAGACCTTCGTAGGCAGATGGCGGCAAGCCGGTATTTTGCAGTAACTTCTTATTTCCAACACCCACCTCAAACTCGGATAGCCAGCCCTCCCGTGGCAGCAATCTATTATCCACTCCATCCCACACTAAATTCAACCCGTAATTATTCAGTCTAAAATCGGCAACATCTGGCAGAAATTGGGGGTCACTGCCCGTGGAAACAGACAACAAGTCCCCAGACCGCCTTCTGGAAAAAAAGCCCAAATATATTTGAGGGCTCATTCGGTAGCCAAAGTCTATTCTAAAGTCCCTGTTTAAGAAAGTGGTATCTTCCTTTAAGAGGTTGAAGGAAACTTTAAGATCAATCAGTGATCCTAGGATCATGGGCTCCTCAGCTGAAACTGTCAAGCTCTGGGAATATTGGCTCAGGCGTTGCCACTGCAGGTGATAATTTCTTCCCCTCCCTGAAACATTATATAAGGATAGATCAAACTGACCCGTCACCAACAGTCTATTGTCTTTGTTCTCGTTGGGAAATACTCCAATGATGCCATCCAAGGTGTTGATAGGCCTGTCATTAATTGGCAAATGCAGTTTTGCGGCTTGGTTTTGGAAAGTAAGCTGGGGTTCCCCGGCCAGCTGGACATAAGGTAGCTTTTGCAACAGCGCCATTGATCGGTCTACTTTTGCTTGGGAAAAGGCAGTTTCGGGGATAATTCGCAGCAGCCGGCTTAGGTAGCTAGGTTTAGATCTTGAGTCTCCTGTAACCTCCAAACTATCAAACGTGATAAGAGGCCCATATTGAAAATCCATCGATCCAATTATTCCACGGCCTTCCTGTCTCAGACTGTCCAGCCTTATAGAAGCGAAAGGATAGCCGGTATTCTGCGCTTCAGTAAGTACCTTGTCGAAAAATTCTTTAAGCTTACCAAAATTGAGAGGCCGTCTTCGATAATCTTCCTCTAAAAACCCCGCATTTACGGCAAACCTCTCCTCTAGGTTACCTTTCGTTAAACGGATCCATTCAAAGGGAGGTCCTGAAGCGAATTTAACTGCCAAGGTATCGCCACTAAAGGTTTTACTTTGGACAAAGGCTGTAGGATAACCTTCCAATTGGAGCGAAATCAAGATTTCCTGCAAAAAAATTTCTCTCGATAAAGAGTCCGGAAATTGTTCTTTCTCTATGCCCGAACCGATCCCTGTATCATACAACAATAGGCTTTGAGTCCAACCAGGTAAGACATTGGCAAGAAACAGAATCAACCCTAAGGCGGGAACTTTAAAGTACAACAAAAGATGCTTATACTTCCACCTTATCATTAATGCTTCCCCTAAGAATCCAAAACACTCATCACCAGCCTGTAAAAATCAAATTCACGTATAGATTACCACACACCTCTATTTTTCATCTGGAGGCTGAAAACGGCATTGGATGCTGTAATAAAAAGAGTCTTGCGATCTCCACCGCCAAAGCAAACGTTGGCCGTCCATGGGGCATCCACCGCAATGTGGCCTATCTTAGTTCCTTTTTTATCGAAAATTGTAACTCCTTTTCCTGTGAGATAAACATTGCCTCGATGGTCTATTGTCATTCCGTCCGACCCCATTTCCACAAAAAGCCGCCGATTGGTAAGATAGCCATCTTCTTCTATGTCATAAACATAGGTTTTTTGCGCACCAATATCACTTACGTATAGCGTCTTTCCATCAGGCGTTCCTACTATACCGTTGGGTTTGACCAAATCCTCATCAACCCGAAAAAACTGCAATCCATCAGCACTGATATAGTAAACGTGTTCGCCATCCTGCTCCATTTCAGGATCCCTTTCCCAATAATTACGCTTGTATAGGGGATCTGTGATATAAATACCCCCTTTGGGTGATATCCAAAGGTCATTAGGACCATTGAGCTTTTTCCCCTTGAAATTTTCTATCAACACCTCCTTGTTTCCTTCCATATCAAAAGCCCAGATTTGGTTTTCCATATCTGCACAGGTAATGAGCTTGCCTTCTCTATTGAAATACATGCCATTCGAGCGACCCGAATCCTCTGAAAAAGTGGAAAACTCTCCGGAAGAAAAAGACCATTTAATGATCCTGTTATTCGGCTGATCCGTAAAATAGACATTCCCTGGCCTATCCACCGCCGGACCTTCTGTAAAGGCATAACCATCTCCCAATTTTACTACTTGGGCATTTTTCGCTACTAAGTTTTTTTTGTCTTCAATTTGAGCATTAGCCATAACAGGCAAAAATAAAAAAGCGGCAATCACAAGAGGAAGATGGGGTTTCAATCCGGTCATAGTTAAAGGGGTTATTGTTCTTGTAAAACTTTACAATTGTCGTATTCAGGGTCAATATCGATAAAAACTTCCTCTTTGGCTAATACAAACCACTTGCTCAACAACTCCTCCTCCTTCTGCCTTCTTGTAGCGGCCTTAAGCTTCTCGTAATCATCATCAAGATTGGCTCTGTGGGCTGGGAATCTTTCTTTGTAAAAAAGTATCCGTACCGCAGGTTCTGACCTTCCGTTTCGGGGATCCACTTCATCATATCTAAGCGGTTTGGTAATTGTGCCTACCTGCATACTGTCCAGCGTAAAATAAAGCACCGGATCCTCAAGTGTACGCAATGTCAATCGGTTTGAACCTGTCGTAGGGTCGGAAAAGAACCCTCCGTTATCAGATGTTTGCCGATCATCGGAATATTCCTTAGCAGCTTTTGCAAAGGGCAGACTATCTCTAACAATCATGGTGCGGATGCTGTCAAGAAAACGTTCGGCATCTGCAATATCACTTTCCGTAGGTTTTGGAGTAATCAAAATATGCCTGGTGTTGAAGGAATTACCCTTAATTTCCAACAACTGGATCATATGAATCCCAAACATACTTTCAACGGGGTCGCTGATCTCACCTTGTTTAAGTCCCAAAGCAGTGGCTTCGTACTCCGGCGCCAATTCCCCGCGATTAAAAAATCCTAGGTCGCCACCCATAGCGGCGGAACCTGGATCCTCAGAATATTGTCTGGCCATCGCAGCGAAGTCTGTTTCACCATCCAAAATCCTTTTCTTGATGGAGCTCAAAAGCGCGATCACTTTATCCTTTTCCTCTTCAGATACTTCAGGTTTTTTAACGATCTGACCTACCGAAACTTCCGCAGAAAAGAAGGGCAAAGAGTCTGTGGGTATCTTGGCGAAAAACCTCCTTACATCTGCGGGGGATACCGAAAGTCCTTCAGAAATAACCCCCTGCATCTTCCTGACGATAAGCTGCTCCCGGATGGCATCGTGAATTTCACTTTTAAGCTGCTCAGCCGTTTTCCCGTAGGCTTCCACAAGCGTTTCCTCATTGCCTCCAAATTGCTGCATGGTCATGTTGAACTGTTGGTCAGTCTGTATGATTACCTCGGCCTCGGTTACTATGACCGAATCGATCTCAGCCTTGGCGACCATCATCTTATTTACCAAGAGTGACTCAAAGACCTCACATCTTGTAGGCGACTGGAAACCCTGTTGGGCCCGCCCAACAGCTTCCAAATAAGCCTTTTGCAGATCGGACTCTAAAATAATATTGTTGTCCACTTTGGCTATAATTTTGTCTACCACTTGACCGGTAGGCCTTTCTTCCTTTTTCTCCGCTTCCTGAGCTATAGCTGAAAAAGAAACCAAAAAGGTTAACGATACAATTAGGCTCCTATTTATACTATTAATCATATATTTTAAAATCATTTTTTTCCAATGCCCGCTGGTATACTTCCTTGTGAAGTCTCTCCGCCAAAGAAACCCGCCTTTTATTTAATATAATTTTCGAAATTTCCTCTTTCACAAACTCCAATGGCGGAACCTGATCCTGTAATTTGTATTCCAGGATCTTAAAGTAATAAGAATATTGCGCATCATCTACCTGGATTATTCTATTCCTTCTCAATAGCTCAACATGGTTGTTGTTTTCGACCAAAGGAGTGTTCAAGATAATATCATCAAATTCGATCCAGGCGGAGTCCTCAAAATAATAATTTGCGGCGAACCTTAACGCCAAATCCCTGACCTCCTGGGCATCAGACTCCCGGTTGCTGTTCAGCAGCCGGCCGATCTGGTTGCGCTGTGGGATATCCTTTTCTATCTTCAGGAAGTTGGTCCGGACGATAATTTTTTTCAAGGTAAAGTTCGCCTTGTTCTTCTCATAATATTCGTTAATCTCCGAGTCACTGACGTCTCTATCTAAATTCTCATTTACATAGGATTTTTCAAACTCATAAACCATCAAAGCATAGCGATAATCTAAAAGCTTTCTATTCAACTCGGCTTCATCAAACGACATATTCTTCCCAGCCTCTTTGATCATCAATTGCTTTCTTATCCAAGATTGTAGATACCGCTCCGCCAAATTGGCACTATCCTCTTCAGAAGCAATATCCTTGGTCACAAACTCCAAATCAGAATGCTTCAGCAGGTTATTATCTACGGATGCCAGCACGCTATCATCTACTTCTACCTCTTCTGTTTTGAATTTAAAGAAATCACAACTAGAAAGGATGTACGATCCCGCGAGAATCAGGAATCCATTATTTAACCACCAGTTGGGATATCCTTTCCTTTTCACTGTCATTAACTCGAATAATATATTTCCCCTTTAATGATTCAACTAACGTGCTATCCAAATGTTTCTGATAGTCTTGTATAACCTTGCCCATAGTTTCTTCAAAGGCCTTGGGACCCGCAGGCAATATCTCTCCTGAAATGATAAAATACCGCTTACCCTCATGGACGAGTTCCTTGGACTTCTGTTGGACATCGGCCTTCTTCAAGATCGGGTGCTCTTCAATGACATACACGTCCTCTTCAATTGTAAACAACATCGGATAATCGTTTAGAAACTGATCTTCCAATCGAGGTTTTAGGTTTTTTTGGTAAACTTTATCCATCAAGAACCTCCGCATCTTCGAGAGCTGGCTTTCATCTTCTACTTTGACGAGCAACGCGGGAAGTCGTTCAGGCCATTGATAACGATCCTTATGGCTCTCATAGTATTCCCGCTGTCCAATTGTATCTAAAAGCGCTCTTTGCCAAACCATTTCGTTCATCAGGCTGAACAATAAAATGCCTTCTTTGTATTCCTTTACCAGCATCCTGTACTCCTCATTGTTGTTCAACAGTTCGGATTCTTCTATTTGATCCAGAGAATGTTGCTCGAACGCTTTATACCAAGAGACAAAATGGCTTCCGCCTTCGGGTTTTCGGATTTGATTGCTCTCCTGAACAAATTTGAGGAAAGCATGAACTGGGACTGCCTGATCCTTGACGACAAACAAAATACTATCCATCAACCCCTCTTCGGACACAGCCGATACCACCTTTTCTATACCTTGATCAAAATTTGTATCAAAGCGCTGTCTCAAGCTATCTCTCAATTCCTCATTATCCCTAAAACCAAATCTGGCTTTTTGCATGGCTACAACCTGGGATTGAATCAGCTGCGAGCGGCTGTCACGCAATATCTTGGATTTTAAAGTAGCCTCCAGCTCCTCATAAGGAAGTGCAGGCTTAGTCTCCTCCAACCGAATGATATGATAGCCATACGGGGTTCTTACAGGAGCAGAAATCTCTCCGGGCTTGGTTAAAGAAAATGCAACTTTCTCAAATTCAGGCACTATAGCACCCACTCCAAACCACGGTAATTTTCCTCCTGTTTTTTTAGTTCCTTGATCCTCGGAAAAGGCAAGAACCACCTCTTCCCAAGCACTTTGATCTTTTTGCAGCTCAGAATAGACGTCACCAACCTTTCTTTTAGCCCGGTTTTCCGACACCGGATCGGCCGGATCTATCCTTATTAAAATATGGGAGACACGGATTTCGCCGGGATTCGGTCGCCGATCCTCCAACTTAATGATATGATAACCAAAGTCAGTGGCTACCGGCTCGGATATTTCACCGACTTCCAATCCGAACGCGGCATCCTCGAATGGATACACCATTTGTAATGCGGTAAAATAGCCAAGATCGCCTTTATTCGTTTTAGCGGAAGGATCATCAGAATATTCAGACGCTAGAGCATTAAAGTCCTCACCGCTTTCTGCCCTTTGCTTTAGCTGTTCAGCCATCCTCAATACAGCAATCGAATCCTCATGTCCAGCATCGGGCGGAAATTGAATTAAAATATGGCTCGCCTTCACAATTTCTTGCATTCGGCTATAAGCTTTGCGTAATTCTCCCTCCTGAACGGTGTTTTTCAACAAATAAGGTGTTTTTAGATCTTCCTTAATAATGGAAAATTCGTTCTTAAACTCCTCTGTACGGTCCATCTCTCTCGCTTCCGCCTCCTTCACCTTCAATTTGAAGTTCAGAAACATATCGAAGTGTTGATCAAATTCCTCCTGGGTCAGTAGTTGTGCCTTATCTGTCCTAAGGTGTTGGTTTTTGGAAAGTGTATGCAGGAATTCCTTTGACAATACGACCTCATTATCAATGGCGAACAGGTATTCCGGCTCCTTAGGCTGGGTGGAGGATTCTGGTTCAACTCTTGCTTTTGGAGCACAGGAAGCTAATATTCCCAGGATAAGGAAACATAAATGCTTAAATCTCATATTTTTTGGCTCGCCGAAAATGATAGTGCAATGTTACAAATTTTAAGGAAGAATAGAACCACCTGATACTGATTAGTAAAGGAATTAACAATTATTTGGAATTGAGGCATTTGGTCAACCTACAGATGTTTTGGTTGGCGGTGGATTCAAATTCGATGATATCCATGATTTTTTTGACCAAAATTATTCCAACTCCTCCCTTCTTCCTTTCCTTAATGACCTGGGAGAGCTGGGGCACCTGATATTCAAGAATATTAAAAGCCTTACCTGAGTCCTTGATTTCAAAAATTATTTTGTGCTTGTCTTTTGAGACATTTAAATGAATCGAATCCCTTGGATTACAGGCATGTGAATGAATTATCAGATTGGCGCAGACTTCCTCTACCGCTAAAATAATCTGATTGGTACTGATCTCAGACAATTGGGTATCTAGGAGAACATTGGACAAGAAGTGCCGCAGTTCTGATAGATTACTTTTCTCGCAATATAATTTCAGTTCATTCCTCATAAAGCACCTCAAGAGCTCCTTGCTCACTATCCTTAATGGCCAAAAGCTGATCAAGGCCCAGAATATGGAACACATTTTTAACTTTAGTATTCAATCCATAAATCACGAATCTCACTCCAGTCTTCTCAAAATCCTCCAGATAGGACATGAATACTCCCAATCCCGCCGAAGAAATATACTCAAGGGAAGACCCGTCTATTAATATCTTACTGACACGATCAGCCAAAAGTTGTTGAATCGCCATATCAAGTTCTACAGAGTTACTCGCATCCACTTCACCATCCAGCGTTAAGATAATATGCTGGTCAACTTTTGTTTTTTCAATGTTTAACATATACTGTATACGCTTTTATCTCTTTAATGTTTATCGTAGGAATTTGACCACTACCATAGAATAATCATCATCGGGAAGTGTACTGCTTCCTACAAATTCATACACCATCTGGATCAATTTTTCCTTTATCTCATGCACCCCCAGTCCATGATGTTCATTGAGCGCAAGCCTCAAGTTGTCATACCCAAATTCCTCACCATCCGCATTTTTGGCTTCGACTATCCCATCTGTATAAAGCAACATGACATCTCCCGTTTTGTATTCCAAAAACTTTTCGGCGATGTAATTTTTGAAGTTCGCACTTCTAATGATTCCAAGCCCCATCCCTTTCACTTCCATATATTCGCTTTCGCCTTTTTCCGAACTATAATATAAGGTGGGACAATGCCCAGCCCGCGAATAAATAATGCTATTGACGGAAGTGTCGATAAGGTAATACGTAGTAGTTATAAAATGGTTTCTTTCCAAGCAATGGCTAAGTGCGCTATTGGCTTTGGACAAAAACTCTGCGGGAGAGAGGTCTAGCTGAACCAAACTGTGAAACACTCCCTTCATTTGGGACATGTTGAAGGCGGCAGAGGTTCCCTTGCCTGACACGTCCCCGATGATAAGTGCGAACTTGTTTTCGTTGAACTGAAAGGTCTCGTAGTAGTCCCCTCCTACTTCATCCGCTGCTTCGGAAAATCCCGAAATACTAAAATTATTGTTGTGGTGGAGCCTGGAGGGCAGAAGGCTCCTTTGCACCCTCTGGGCGATTTCCAGCTCTTCCTTATACCGTTCATTTTTTATGGCTTCGTTTAGCAGTCGGTGGTTTTCGACAGATATTGTCGCCTGACCTACGAACGTTGCAATAATATCCACCATTTCTTTATTAAAGCCATCATTAACTTCCTTTAGCAGAAATATGTTGGCAAAAAGATCCTTATTGACCTTTAGGGGAAATACAATCGCCGAAGTATACAAGTCATGGCCTAATCTTCCCATCACAAAATCCTTTTTCCATCGCACGCCCTCCTTAAAATATTCGGAAAATGGCTTGCTGCTGTCCATCATCTCCCTGATCTCCTTCCTGTCTTGGTTACTGATGAACCTTTGGTGGACCACCTCGGTAGGCAGGGACTTACGCTGGATTTCCATCCATGCTGCATCCACATATGCAGCACTCATGCAGCTGTCCATCAAAATGTCCAGGACTTGGCTTTCGTTCTGCCCCGGCTGGATGGACCGGCTGAGTCTCTGAAAGTTGATGGCTTCTTTCAACTTCTGCTCAAAAACAGAAGAGGTTGGCAGATTGAATAACGTGACAAGAAAGCTGAATAAGGCATATAAAAATACAAACCCGAACAGACCCAATAGAAAAAGGTTGTCAGTGAGGTTTACCAAATGAAAGTTGCTACTGCTATACGATATCAATTGGACAAACAAGTAAGCTGCCGAGGTCAAGATGATGACCATAAAGAGAAGCGCCTTCCATTTGTCCTTAAAACTAAGATAGGGAATCCATTTCAGGTTGGCCGAGAGAATGCTGCCAAAGATCACCAAAAACACCAAGCCAAAAATAAAACTATAATCCAAGGTGTTTTGATTGAAGAACATGAAGAACATACTCATCAGGAGAACCACTTCAAAGGCCTGCCACTGCTGCACCACGATCTTGTTCTTTTGGTATAGGATCAAATGTTTCCAAACCATTGTAGATGAAATAAGAAAGATGGTAGTCAGCCCAAAGTTAACGTGGTAAAAAAAATTCAAAAGAAGAGGATCCTTGGATAATTTGCTATCCTGAAGTAGGAAATAGAAGAAGATTATCAATCCGGAAACTCCCGCTGCCACGAGAGCCGTTGAAGCGGCCTTCCATATCAATCCAATAAAATTATAGTTGCCCGTCTTATTAATGGCATTATTATAGAAGATATATATGAGGATAAAAAAAACAATCTCCAAAGCCCAGCTCAATTCTGGTGCGATGGCGGTGTGGATTTGGTTCAGTTCCCCAAAAAGCCGGGTTAGGTCGGTAAATAAAAGGGAAAGCCAGGCCAAAATAGCCACTAAAGCCGTAATTTTACCGATATTTAATTTATTGAAGTTAAACATTTACAAAAGCTGTTACAATATTACGTAATGTAAATGGGATTTCCTGACAACGAGGAAATCCTAAACGATGTAATTCTTTTATACATAACACTATGAAAAAAAATAAAAAAACGTACACATTTTCTTTGGCTATAATTTTTACTTTACTGCTGGGATGCACAGCTACTGATATCAATAAGATTCTACAGGGGGCCGGTGGATCCGTACTATCGAACGAAGATGTTGGAAACGGCCTTAAGGAAGCATTGGTGAAGGGGATTTCGATAGGTGCCGAAAATGCGTCTAAAGAAGGCGGCTTTCTGAAAAATGAGTTGATAAAAATTGCCCTTCCGGAAGAATTTCAAAAAGTAGAAGGAACAATGCGAAAACTGGGTCTGGGGTCGGAAGTGGATAAGGTCCTAACCGCCATCAATAGAGGTGCAGAAAATGCGGCCCAAGAAGCAAAGCCAATTTTTGTCAGCGCCATCAAACAGCTGACGATCCAAGACGCCTTTTCCATTCTAAAAGGTCAGCCCGACGCTGCCACCCAATTCTTGAAGCGGACGACAACAGACCAATTAACCATACTATTCCAACCCAGGGTACAAGAATCCCTGAACCAAGTAGGCGCAACACGTTACTATTCTGATTTGGTGAAAACCTATAATGCGATCCCATCTACCAAAAAGATAAATCCTGATCTAAATGCCTATGTAACCGAAAAGGCTTTGGAAGGTTTGTTCTATCTTATTGCAGAGGAGGAAAAAAAGATTCGTGAAAATCCTTTGGAAAGAACCACGCTACTGATGAAAAGGGTATTTGCTGCCCAGGATTAAGCTAAAGAAATACAATATCTTCTATGGTATTATTGCCGAATTGCTCGGCAATCAAATCTAAAACTTTAGTCTTGTTCATCATCAATTCCTTTTTTAGAGGTGCTGAATTTAATTTAACATAAAGCTTCTTGTCCTTCACCGTGATCTCGGAGGTCCGCTTGGCGACCGTGTTACCCATGATTTCACCCCAGGCACTGATGACTTTTCTCTCATTGAAGCGGTCTTTGAGCGAATA
>DATGMS010000229.1:0-10981 GCA_035307285.1 Cyclobacteriaceae bacterium | reverse complement strand
ATACAGATGTTCCTACCGGTACATCAGCCGAGGATAACGAGGTGGTTTTACAACACGGCGCCATCCCTTCATTATACGAAGGGAACCAGCCTCATTGGGAACTGATTAAAAAATACGACATCATCGATTTTGAGTTGGGTGTGAAAATAACAGGAGCGGGTTTTCCTGTTTATAAAGGGAAAGGAGCAAGATTACAGCGGGCGTTGATCAACTTCTTTCTGGATGAGGCTTTTAAACAGGGCTACAACGAGGTCCAGCCTCCTGTCCTGGTCAATGAAGAAAGCGGTTATGCTACAGGACAGCTCCCGGATAAGGAGGGGCAAATGTACCATGATGCGAGCCAGAACCTTTACCTCATTCCGACAGCAGAAGTCCCTATCACCAATCTATATAGAGATGAGATCGTCAACGAAAGCGATTTTCCGATAAAGAACGTTGGATTCACTCCCTGCTTTAGGAAAGAAGCAGGAAGTTGGGGAGCACATGTACGCGGGCTGAACAGGTTGCACCAATTTGACAAGGTAGAAATTGTTCAGATCACCCATCCGGAGAAGTCCTACGAAACTTTGGAAGAAATGAGCAAGTACGTGCAGGGTTTGCTTCAAAAGCTAGAATTGCCTTACCGGGTACTCCGGTTATGCGGAGGTGATATGGGGTTTACTTCTGCCATGACCTATGATATGGAAGTGTTTTCCGCCGCCCAAGAAAAATGGCTTGAGGTAAGTTCGGTCAGCAACTTTGAAACCTACCAATCCAATCGATTGAAATTGAGGTTTAGAGAGGAAGGAAAAAAGACTACTACCCTCGCCCACACCTTGAATGGGAGTGCGCTGGCATTGCCTAGAATAGTGGCTTCCCTTCTCGAAAACAACCAGACGGAACGGGGGATCAAGATGCCCGCTGTACTGGTACCCTACTTGGGATTCGAATGGATCGATTAAAACGCCAGGTATAGAGGTAGGAGTCTTTGTCAGCTCACCGATGTCAAATGAGACCTGCCTACCGGTAGGCAGGGGTGACGGTCAAAAGAACAATATCTCCTGAAGGTTTTAATCTGAATAACCTTGGGCTGTAGGCTCGTATGCGTTGCCTTTGTACCTCCTATTATTCTTAATACTTAAGTAGTAACATGATTAAATATAACACCGTTATTTTTGGAGCAATAATAGCCAGCCTGTTAGCTTGCAACGACCAAGACAAGCCATTTAAAGAGATATCCTTGAAATACCCAGAGACAAAGAAAGTTACGCAAACGGATAATTATTGGGGAGAGGTAGTCGAAGATCCCTATCGCTGGTTGGAAGATGACAACGCGGAGGACACCAAGGACTGGGTCATTGCACAGAACAAGGTATCGTTCGGCTACCTGGAACAAATCTCTTTTAGGGACCAAATCAGAGAAAGATTGGAAGAGGTGTGGAATTATGAAAAGGTATCCGCTCCATTTGTCTATGGGGAATATATCTATTATTACAAAAATGACGGTTTGCAAAATCAGGCGGTTCTTTATCGAAAGAAAGGAGAAAATGGACAAGAGGAACTGTTTCTTGATCCAAACAAACTCTCTGATGATGGCACGACCTCTCTTGCAGGGGCAGCATTTACCAAAGACGGGAAGCTTTTTGCTTACGCCGTTTCTGTAGCAGGATCTGACTGGAGAAACATCTATGTGATGGATGCGGAGACCCAGGACCTTCTGGAGGATGAAATATCAGATGCCAAGTTTACCGGTATATCATGGAGAGGTAATGAAGGATTTTACTATAGCTCCTATGAACAGCCAGGGGGCAGTAAGCTGTCCGCAATGACCAATAACCATAAGCTATATTACCATCAATTGGGGACTCCCCAATCTCAGGATCAGCTTGTATTTGGGAGTGATGAAAATCCCCGCAGGTATGTAGGCGGGGAAGTAACAGAAGATGGCAGGTTTCTGATCATCTCTGCGGCCAACAGCACCACGGGAAATGAACTGTTTTTCATGGATCTCGAAAATCCCCAAAAGGGTATCGAGCCTATTGTCACAGACATGGAAAACAGCCATGATATATTGACCAGCCAAGATAACTTTTTGTATATCCATACCAATCTGAATGCACCTAATAATAGAGTAGTCAAGGTGGACATCGCCAATCCGAGTGTGCATAATGGAGAAGAGATAATCGGGGAAACGGAGAATGTGCTCAATACCTCTACGGCAGGAGGGAAAATCTTCGCTTCCTATTTAAAGGATGCCATTACAGAGGTCAAGCAGTTTGACCTAGAGGGAAAGGAAGAAAGGACAGTTTTGCTCCCCGGAATAGGATCTGCGGGAGGTTTTTCGGGTAAGGCCTCAGAAAACCATCTTTATTATTCCTTTACTTCCTATATCACCCCAACCACGATCTACAAATATGATATTCCATCCGGTGAAAGTGAGCTTTATGTAAAGCCCGAGGTAAAATTTGATCCGGAGCAGTATGAGAGCCGGCAGGTGTTTTATCAAAGCAAGGACGGAACCAAGATCCCAATGATCATTACCCACAAAAAGGGAATTGCTCTTGATGGAAATAATCCCACCATGCTATATGCCTATGGAGGGTTCGGGATCAGTTTAACCCCATCTTTTAGCATAGCGAATGCCGTATGGTTGGAGAACGGAGGGATATATGCAGTCCCCAATCTACGGGGAGGCGGTGAATACGGCGAGAAATGGCATCTTGCCGGCACGAAGCTTAAGAAACAGAATGTGTTCGATGATTTTATTGCTGCGGCTGAGTACCTCATCCGTGAAGGTTATACTACTTCCGACAAGCTGGCCATCAGTGGTGGCAGTAATGGGGGACTACTTGTAGGGGCAACGATGACGCAAAGACCGGATCTGGCGAAAGTGGCTTTTCCCGCGGTTGGCGTCTTAGATATGCTGCGTTACCACCAGTTTACGGCAGGAGCCGGATGGGCATATGATTACGGTACAGCATATGAAAGTGAAGAAATGTATAGATATATTAAAGCATATAGCCCCGTTCATAATCTCAAATCCGGGACAGCCTATCCTGCCACCATGGTGACGACTGCAGATCATGATGATCGGGTGGTTCCGGCCCACAGCTTCAAGTTTGCTGCCCATCTTCAGGCTGCGCATGAGGGGGATCATCCGGTGATTATAAGAATAGACACCAATGCAGGACATGGCGCAGGCAAACCAACCAGCAAAATACTGGATGAGGCAGCAGATAAATTTGCCTTTGCTTGGTTTAACATGAACGTCCATCCTTACAGATAAAGAAATCCATGTGGAATGAAATCCTCGTACTGATCAAAAAGGAAGTGACCCTGGAGTGGAGACAAAAGTATGCCCTTAACGGGATACTTCTCTATGTGGTCAGTGCTGTCTTTATCACCTATTTGAGCTTTGGCGCTAATCAAGGTAATCTGAGCATACCGACTTGGAATGCATTGTACTGGATCATCATTCTTTTTTCTTCTGTCAATGCGGTGGCTAAGAGTTTTATCCAGGAACATCAGGGGAGGCAATTGTATTATTACATGATCGCGTCTCCTGAAGCCATTATCTTATCCAAAATTATCTATAACAGCCTTTTGACCCTAGCATTGGCCTTGCTTGGCTATGCAGTATTCAGCGTCATCCTAGGCAATCCCGTTCAAGATCAGTCCCTGTTTCTGCTGAATCTGTTGATGGGAGCCGTAGGATTTTCCGCCTGCTTGACCATGGTATCCGGTATAGCGTCCAAAGCGGGAAACAATGCCACGCTGATGGCGATCTTGAGCTTTCCTATAATTATCCCTATTCTTCTGATGACCATCAATATCTCAAAGCATGCCATTGACGGATTGGACAGGGGCTTGAGTTTGGATAAGTTACTTACTCTGTTTGCCATCAATGCGATTATAGGAGCTGCTGCTTATATTTTATTTCCTTATCTATGGAGGAGTTAGGATAAAAAGGCGGCATTTTAGCTCCTGTGAAAATTAACCATCAACCTTTGCTAAAATACAGGCTATTCCACTCATAATGATAGGAATCCGGTCCTATCTAAACTCGAATAAAGTGCGAATAAAGCACGTAATTGACGAACTTATCCCTTACTTTTGCACTTATCCAATCAAAACAAAAAATGAAAGCATATTGGTGGAAAATCTTGGCCATCTTGCTATTGGCTTACACTCTAATAGGAGGTCTTCTCTTTGATGCACCGCGCCTTCCTATTCTTAACGAAACGATACGGGCACTTCATTTTCACGTCACCATGTGGTTTGGAATGATAATCATGCTGGTGGTAGCGGTCATCTACAGCATCAAATACCTGAGGACCAACGATATTAAAAACGATGACATCGCGCTGGAATTTACCCAAGCAGGACTACTTTTCGGTATGCTGGGGATTTTTACCGGAATGCTCTGGGCGAAGTTTACGTGGGGTGCTTACTGGAGCGGTGACCCCAAACAAAATGCATCCGCTATAGGATTGCTGATTTACTTTGCCTACCTCATCCTCAGGAATTCCCTTCCAGATTTGCAACAAAGAGCCAGGATTGGTGCGGTTTATAATATCTTTGCCTTTGCTGCTTTTATCCCTTTAATCTTTATCCTCCCCAGGCTGACCGACAGTCTCCATCCAGGAAACGGCGGAAACCCTGGTTTCAACGCGTACGATATGGACAGCTCGTTAAGAATGGTTTTTTATCCGGCGGTCATCGGTTGGACACTTCTGGGAACCTGGATGAGCACCATTAAGGTAAGGATGAGAAGACTAGAAAGAAAATTAGAAGATCAATTGATAAATCAAGTACAATGAAAAAATATATAGTCATCTTTCTTCTCATGGTTAGCTTAAATACATTGGCCCAAGATAAGATAGAGATCACCTCCGAAGATTATCAGAACACCGGTGTTGAAATGGCGGATGTGATGCGTTCTGAAGGGAAAATTTATGTTCTCGTAGGAATAATAGGGATTGTTTTAGCAGGTATATTGGTTTACTTGATATACACTGATAAGAAAATTTCGAAGCTTGAACAACAGTTCAAGGATAACTCTTATTGACGGATTCCGTTATTCGGATTTAATAAACATTAATATGAAAAAAGGACACATTTTAGGTTTAGGGGTTATTGCCGTAGCGATCGTGATTATTATCACCTCTATTGGAGATGCCAGTACTTATGAAAATTTCAATACTGCCAAAACTTTGGCATTGAATGGCAATGATAATGCCATCCACGTGGTGGGCCAACTGAAGAAAGATGCATCTGGTACGGTCACCGGCTTGGAAGTGAGCGAAGATAAGACCTCTTTTACGTTTATGATGGTGGATGGTGATGGAGAAGAACAACAAGTGTATTACAATGAGCCAGTTCCGGCGGATTTTGTCAGAGCCGAGCAGGTGGTGGTAATTGGTTCTTATCGAAATGAAGAGATATTTGTTGCCGATAAAATTTTAATGAAATGCCCTTCCAAATATCAGGAAACTGATGTCCAAGCCGCTTCGCTTTAATATTGAATATTTCCCTTAAAAATCATGATCAATACCTTTGTGGGTAACTTAGGCCATTTCATGGTGATCTTATCTTTTGTAAGCTCCCTTGTCACGGCCCTCTCTTATTATAATTACACAGTAGCATCTGAAATTGATAAGCCATCCTGGAAACGATTTAGCAGAATCTCCTTTTATGTTCATGCACTTTCCAGTATAGCCATTGCTATTGTACTTTTTGATATTATTTATAATTTCCGTTTCGAATATTTTTACGCATTTTCCCATTCTTCTAGAGAGCTTCCCCTCCATTATATGGTGTCCAGTTTTTGGGAAGGTCAAGAAGGGGCATTTATCCTGTGGATCTTCTGGAACGTGGTGTTGGGGTGGATACTGATCCACACCAATAAATCTTGGGAAGGACCTGTGATGGTGGTGTTTGCACTGGTTCAGGCATTTCTGGTATCTATGATATTGGGAGTGGTTATCGGAGATTTAAAGCTAGGCAGCTCCCCTTTTATTCTTCTAAGAGATGTATCTAATTCGCCTATCTTCCAGATCAACCCTGATTTTGTTCCTGAAGATGGCACAGGCCTTAATCCTTTGTTGCAGAATATCTGGATGGTTATCCATCCACCTACCTTGTTTCTTGGCTACGCCTCTACCTTGGTTCCCTTTGCCTTCCTGATGGCGGGTTTATGGACCAAAAAATACCATGAATGGATCAGGCCTGCATTACCTTGGGCCATATTCTCGGCCATGATCTTGGGGATGGGGATTATCATGGGTGCTTATTGGGCTTATGTAACCTTAAACTTTGGAGGATACTGGAATTGGGATCCTGTTGAGAATGCCGTGTACGTGCCTTGGTTGATCCTTGTAGCCGCAATTCATACCATGATTACTTTCAAAAAAAGCAGCACTGCCCTCAAAACGTCCATTGTGCTGGTGATTGCTTCCTTTATCTTGGTGTTATATGCTACTTTCTTGGTAAGAAGCGGTGTATTAGGGGATAGCTCCGTCCATTCATTCACCGATTTGGGATTGTCAGGGCAGTTGCTCATTTACATGCTGTTCTTCTTGGTCATTGCGGTATTTTTGGCAATCAAATCATGGAAACATATTCCCACTTCAGAAAGAGAAGCCTCGGTATATTCCCGGGAATTTTGGATTTTCATCGGCGCTACTACTTTGGGCTTGATGGCTTTTCAGGTGATTCTGCCTACTTCCATTCCGGTCTACAATGCTTTTATAGAGATTTTCGGCGGTATTTCCAACATGGCTCCACCCGCAGACCAGGTTGAATTTTACACCAAGTTCCAGCTGTGGTTCGCTGTAGCGTTGGCTCTTTTAACAGCGGTCGGCCAGTTTTTCTGGTGGAACAAAATGGATAAAAAAGTACTGAAGGAAACTTTAATTACCCCGTATATCATTTCCTTAGTAGTCAGTGCCATCATCATTACACTGGGAAAAGTGTATGATATCACTTATATCATTGTGGTGTTGGCAGGCGCATTTACTATTGTAGCCAACGGCACAATCCTGATCAAGCTCCTTCGAAAATCTTCCTTTAAACTAGCTGGGGGCTCCTTGGCACATATCGGACTCGGGATGATCTTGATCGGTGTGATGTTTTCTTCCGGCTATTCAGATGTGATTTCAGTCAACATGTCCGGCCTTACCTATAAAAAGGATTGGGAGGATGAACTGAACAAAGAAAACGTATTGCTATGGATCAACAAGCCGCTGCAAATGAAAGGCTATGATGTGATCTACAGAGGACGTTACAAAAAGGTGAGAGGTGTACCGGAGTACGTAAAAGTGGATAAATTGCTCTCCATCGAAAATGTGAATGAGGCCATTGCCTTGGACGATATACAGGTGGGGGAAAACACCTACTATACGAAAGGCGACACAGTCAGTATTGTTTTGGAAAACAACAGTTACTTCAAAGTCGAATATTATCAGGACCAGGAGCATCAGTTTACCCTCTATCCTATGTCACAACCCAACCCTACGATGGGGTTGATCTCTTCGCCGGATTCCAAGAATTTCTTGACTCGAGATCTTTATACCCACGTTTCGGCCATCAACGACTATGAGGAACCGGAGTGGAAAGAAGATCAACTTTACGAGGTTTCTCCAGGGGAGCAGTTTTTCATCAATGATTTTGTCACCAACTTTGAAGGCGGCGAGGTGCTGACCGAAGTGGAGGGTTACGAACTTCAGGAAGGTGATATTGCCGTCAAGGCTAAGCTCACCGTTTTGGACAATGACGTGGAAATTAAACTTGAGCCCATCTTTTTAATCAGGGAAAGTCAGATAGGAAGAATTCCTTATATTGACCATGACCTAGGCGTGAAGGTAGAGATTGACAACATCGTCCCTGAAAAGAACCAGTTTATTTTTAAGGTAAATACATACCAGAAGGATTATGTTGTCATGAAAGCCTTAGTCAAGCCCCATATTAATGTATTGTGGGCAGGTACGGTGTTGATGCTGTTCGGATTTTGCGTCGCGATCTACAGGCGTTATGATGAATTTGTAAAGATGCGGGACAAGGGCTTAGAATAGACTTATGGGTGCAGTGGATGCCCGAACCTTAAATGGTTTTATAGCCAATTGATTCGTCCATCCAAGGCTCGTACAAAGTGCCGCAAAATTGCGTATCAATCTCTCGTTTCAATGGGAAGACGACCGTTCTTTGTCATGGGTATTTCTTTCATTCATCCGGACTTAGTGGACAGTATAACCCCCAAATTGCTGCGTTTACAAAAAATGTCGTGCAGATGGCATATCTAATCATTTCAATGTCGAAATTGGAATGAAAAGATCAATCCTATGGCTTTATTGGAGGATAAATGGGCGAACGTAAACTACATTTTGATGCGGGATGCCCCTGCCATGAAGAATCTAGGGTTGTTGAATGGCAAGATGGGCGTGAGTCTTTATTTTTTTCACCTGTCCAGGGATACAGGGAAAGCCGACCATTTAAAGTTTGCCGAAAAATTATTAGATGAGGTCTATGAAGTAGTCGTGAAAAATCCCGTAACCTGTGACTTTGGCGATGGGTTGGCTGGAATTTCTTGGGCATTAGCCCATTTAATAAAAGAACAATTTGTAGAAGCGGATGTTGATGAAGTATTATCGGAGGCTGACGATAAGATTTTTCAGTCTATATCTAATAATCCCGAGATGAATCTCGGATTCACGGATGGATTGATGGGCTACTTTACTTATTTGGTTTCAAGGCTGGAAAGTACAGGAGATGCACATCAGGAGCGTGCGTTTGTGCTCAAGAGGCTTCTGGTTGATCTCGTCAACCGGATGTGCCAAGCTATTGAGGAGAAAAAGTGGCGTTTGGCAGAACCTCCGCTCCTAAGCTTTAATTGGGATCTTCCTCTGTTTCTGACATTGTTGGGCAAAGCAAAGGATTTACAACTCCACGGGAACAAGATTGATAGGTTGATCGAAGCTATAGCCCCTTCGGTATTGTCTTATTTTCCTTACAGACATGTGAACAGGCTTTACCTATTGTACGGGCTAAGACACATTTTGAATAATTTTAATTTACCTCAATGGGAGAGACATGCTGTGATAATTCACGATCAGTTTGATCAAGATATTATGTTGAACAAGGAATTGATGGACAAAAACATATATTTCTCCAGCGGGTTGGCGGGGGTATCGTTTATTCTAAACTCGCCCAACCGAGCTTTCTCAGGGCAGGACAACCTACTGCTAGGAGCTGATATGGTAGACAGAATCATCAAATCCGATTTTTTTAATTCTATAATTAATGAAAATTCCGAGGTAAAGCCCAGCCTCGGATTTATGCAGGGATTAGCAGGTATCGGGATGCAATTCCTTTTTAGTTGCAGGGCAAATAGGAGCCTTAGAAATTTAGGTTTACTCCTAAAAAATTAAAAAAGCCAGATGCTATTGATAGGGACTTCATCTCCCTTATTGTTTTTATCGTTCGGGTAAAGTGTATCAGATCACTGTTCTAAGGCTTTTCAATAACCTTTATAAAATCGATCAGTCCTATAGGGCAGCATCAGAAGGGAAGAAAAAATATTGCCGCTGTAGCCTTATTTGCCTTCTATACAATATTGGCAACAAAGATTTCGTAAGGAAAAAATTTGCAAGATAAATTGTAAAGTTTTACATTAATGGTAGCTATTACGGAGGCATATAGTTTTGAGCTACTTTTTATCCTTACTTCAACTGTTCAGCCATGGAAGTAAAATTTATAACTATCAAGAATGAGAGGGAAATCATACGAATAGGCATCCATGAGTTGCTGTATGTTAAAGTAGATGGTTCGTTGATAAGCTGCCATGTTGAGGATGGGGACATTTTTTGTTGCTCCATGTCATTAAGGAGCATTGTGGAAAAACTCCCTAAGGGTTTTATTTTAATTAATAGAAGCTGTTTGGTCAATTCTTCTAAGGTTAGAAAATACCATCGGCAAAAGCGAGAGGTAACACTTTGCGACGCCTCAATTCACAAAGTCTCTGCAAGAAAGGTCAAAAACCTCACTGATGGACTGGAATAACAGCCCTAAAATTTGATAAAGAGCTTAAACCTCATGCCCAGAGCGGTAGACTCCTTGGCCTTTAGCGAAACAGTGTATCCTGTTCTATAAAGGCCTTGGGGGAACAAATCCTGTGCTATCGGCAGCAACAACGCTTGGTATAAGTTATATCATCCATTCTATCCCATTTAGATCAAAATCGAGCTAAAAATATAAACAAAAAAGGCCCGCCAATATTGGCGGGCCTAATGGCTCGGGCGGCGACCTACTCTCCCGGGTGTGACCCCAGTACCATCGGCGCGGCAGGGCTTAACTTCTCTGTTCGGGATGGGAAGAGGTGGGGCCCCTGCGCTGGACCGCCCAAAGTCTTTAATGGTATTGAGTAGTGAGTATTGAGTAGTGGGTATTTAGTAGGTATGGCCCACCCCGGTTTTTGTCCCGGGTCTCATGTCTCAGTACTCAGTACTTGGTAGCAAGTAGCAAGTATCAAGTATCCAGTATCAAGTAATCAGTATCATCCCACCGGTGTCTTTGTACCTGATACTTTGTACTTATGTCTTATGTCTTATGTCTCATGTCTTTGTACTTAGTACTTAGTACTCAGTACTTATTTGATATGTTTCGCAGGAACCGCAACGGAATTTTTTCTGTCCAAGTTTTCGGGCAATTAGTACCGCTCGGCTATGCCGTTGCCGGCTTTACACCTGCGGCCTATCAACGTCGTCGTCTACAACGGCCCTCTGATGGAAGTCTCATCTTGGGGTGGGTTTCGCACTTAGATGCTTTCAGCGCTTATCCCTGCCCGACGTAGCTACCCGGCGGTGCGGTTGGCACCACAACCGGTACACCAGCGGTCGGTCCAGCCCGGTCCTCTCGTACTAAGGCCAGATCCCCGCAAACTTCCCCCGCCCGCAACAGATAGGGACCGAACTGTCTCACGACGTTCTGAACCCAGCTCGCGTGCCAC
>DATGMS010000228.1:0-9744 GCA_035307285.1 Cyclobacteriaceae bacterium | reverse complement strand
GAGGAAATAAATACAGATCCCAACAACCCGGTTACCATTTCGCCCGCGCTTCTTCTGCCGAACGCTATCCAGATCTCAGTGGATAGGTACTGGGGCCATAGCACCCGTTATCAAAGGCTGAATATTGATGCCGCCATGTGTTGGGTTCAGCATCTTTCCAGAAACATCTACATCAATGCGGAGGGGGACAGTTATGAAATTCCATTAACTGTTTCATCAGGAACTTGGAACGCTAACTATGATGCGTTGATCAATTTTGAAAGCGTTTTGAAGTTGGCTTCCCCAGAAGGGGATTTTCCCAACCCGAATTATGTCGGTGTGGCGCTTACCATGAAGGCATTTACATTCTCCTATATGGCAGATGTTTTTGGGCCGATACCCTATTCGCAGGCATTAAAAGGCACGGCTGAAACACCGGTCAATAGTCCTGGATATGATGCCATGGAAGATATATACGCCGGATTACTGAATGACCTTAAATTGGCCAATGAGCAATTGTCTGTTGACGGTCCTCCTATTGCAGGGGATATACTGTTTAATGGTGATATTTTAAGGTGGAAGAAATTTGCCAATTCCCTGAGACTAAAATTGGCAAACCGCCAGGCGGCCAAAAAGCCTGTTGAGTCAAAGGCGGTTATGGCAGAGCTACTTAACGATCCTGTTACTTACCCTGTATTCACTGGAAACAATGATTTTGCTTTGCTCAACCACGCCGACGTCATTGGGAGCAGGAACAAAATGTTTGACGTTTTTTCAACCCGATCGGACTGGAATGTCAGCAAAACATTAGTAGATAAATTGCTGGAACTGGGTGACGACAGGATAAAAGTTTTTGCCATGCCTATACCAGATGGGAGTTATGTAGGACTTCCCAACGGCTTAACGGATGCGGCAGCCGGGACCATTACGGCTTCTACTATCGGGTCTAAATTTATAAGTCCCACCGCTCCGAGCATTTTGATGAGCTATTCGGAATTACTTTTTGTGCTGGCTGAAGCTGCTTATGACGGCGATATTGCCGGGGACGCCTCGACTTATCTCGAGAACGCCATTGAAGCGTCCTTTGATCAGCATGGGGTGCAGATGCCGCCGGATTATATGTCCAGAATCGGGTCTATCGATAAAGAAACCATTCTGACTCAAAAATGGATCGCACTCTTCGGACAAGGCATTGAGGCATGGACAGAATACAGAAGAACAGGGTATCCCGTCATGCCTGCTGCCCATCCCAACTCTAATTTCAGCAATAACGGCATTCTCCCTACGAGAATAGAATATCCCACTTCTGAATATTCTCTGAATAGAACGGGCCTGGATCAAGGCATTCAGTTACTAGGCGGAGAGGACAATATGACTGTTGAATTATGGTGGGTGGAGGATTGAGTATAAACCAATATTTATCTAGGACTTCTAAAAATACAATCATGAGAAAATACAAAAACATATTCTTTGGGCTGATGTTGGTGATGGTGGCCGGATGTGAGGATGCAGTGGAATTGGCCACGCCAAATGTAGCTTCACCAGTTTTGGTCCTACTGGAGGGCAGCTCCTTTTCTTCCGGCGCAAGGGTGGAAGTTGTGGGCACTTTTCTAGAGCTGGACAAAAGTGGCATCCTAGACAAAAACATAGGGATTGATTCCATACCCTTGTCAAATCTGGAAATTATAGTATTTGTTGATCATGTGCAAGAGGTGAGCTCTTTAGTTACAGACCCTACTGGGAAAGCAGCACTTTCCCTTACTTGGGCAGATCTAGGGATCTCACCAGCAATATCAGGGAATCAAGTCAAGCTGGAATTTGCAGGAATGCATAAGGGAATTCCTTTCAGAAAGTACCATACCATTAGAGTTCAATAGCTAACTAAAACACCACCAATATGAATCCAATAAAAAGAAGAGAATGGCTAAAGGCGAGTGCAATCACCGCCTTGGGCGTAACTGGGCTCAGTTATACCAACTGGAGCAAAGCCTTTGCCAATGGCAGTAAGGGAGATGAAGACGCGACCTTTCTAAAGAATATACCAAGCGATGCTCCGCTTTTTGCGAGGCTATCTTCCAATGAAAATCCGTTTGGGCCGTCAAAGAGTGCAAAAAAGGCGCTCTTTGAAGCAGTGGAGGATTCCTTTCTATATCCCAATAAATACAGGCAACAATTAGTGGAGTTGATCGCAAAAACAGAGGGACTGACACCGGAACACATACTCTTGGGGGCTGGGTCTTCAGAGCTTTTGGATGCCGGGGCAAGGGTATTTAGTGCCAATGGAGGGAGGGTATTGTCTGCCGATCCGACCTATGCCTCATTGGTAAGATCTGCAGAACGCTATGGTGCGGAATCCATCAAGGTGCCTTTGACCAAGGATCACGATCATGATCTCGATACTATGGAGACCCTCGTCGGAAGTAAATCAATTTCCCTGGTTTATTTATGTAATCCCAATAACCCCACAGGCAAAATTATTCCCGCGGCACAGCTCAAGGATTTTTGTGCCACTGTTTCTCCTAAAGTTCCTATCTTCATTGATGAAGCTTATATAGATTATGTTCCTAATCCCGCTGAACTTTCTGCTACTGACTGTATCAAGAAAGGGATGAATGTGATCATTGCCCGTACTTTTTCTAAAGTCCATGCATTTGCGGGATTAAGGGTGGGATATTGCATCGCACAGCCGGAAATGATCAAAAGACTTGCAGCCGAGGGACCAAGAAACAGTCTAAGCGGGCCTTCCATGAATGCCGCCGCCGCAAGTTATCAGGATAATGAATTCATTCAGTATTCTGTGGATAGAACTAAGGAAGCCAAACAATATGTCTATTCACTGCTAAAGGATAAAGGCTATGACTATTTGCCCTCCTATACCAATTTTATCCTTTTTCCGCTAAAGATGAAGGGCAGAAAATTTCAGGAAGAAATGATGGCAAGAAATGTAGGACTGAAAAGTTGGGAATTTTCCGGCCAGGACTTTTGCCGGGTGAGTATGGGCAAGATGACCGATATGGAGATGTTTGCCACGGCTTTTAATAAAATTGTGTAGTTGATTATAGACCACTTGTGCGAAACAGCTTTGTCGTTGTTTTAATAAAAGTTTATTGATTTTGGACTAATTATAAGCTATAAATACTTAAAAGTTAGTTCTAATTGAATTTAATGGTTTGAAATTGAACCCGTAAATAGAGGTTTTAACTATTTAAATTGACTGTAGTAGTATAAGGCAATATTCGTAAGCATTTCTTCAGCGAGCGCTGAAATCATCCCCCGGTAGACCCAATTACCTCTTTTCATGTTTTGTCCTCTGTATCAATCTTTTACAAACTAAAATCTTATCACATCATGGCAACAAAGATCAATCGAAGAAATTGGATAAAATCCAGCATTTTGGCAGCAGGTGGTATCACCTTCTCTTCCAGCCTGGCTATCGCGGGGAAAAAAGAAGCTAAGGTTATTGGTCAAAGTATTTTATGGGAAAGGAATCCGCTATATACAGAAAATGCACCCCTATTAAGGGCAAGACTGTTAGCCAATGAAAATCCATACGGGCCGGCCAAGAAGGTGGTTACAGCAATTGCTGAAGCCGTGCCCTTAGGAAACAGATATGCCCACGAAGATGCCGCTACCTTAATAAAAATGATTGCAGAAAAAGAGGGAGTCACTCCTGAGCATATCATGCTGGGTCCGGGCTCTACTGATCTTTTGGAAAAAACAGCCATAGTACGCTTCCTGAATGGAGGGAATATAGTGTCTGCCGATCCGTCTTATATGTCCTTGATCAATACCGCCAGGTCAGTGGGGGCTACTTGGAAACCGGTCCCCTTGAATTCCGATTATTCCCATGATCTAAAGGCGATGGCAAAGGCGGTAGATTCGGATACAAAGCTGGTATATGTTTGTAATCCCAACAATCCTACAGGATCCATTACCTCAGCAGATCAACTGAGGGCATTCTGCTCAGACATTTCAGCTAAAACTCCCGTATTTGTGGATGAAGCTTACCTAGAGTTTATGGACAATCCAGAAGAAAATACGATGGTAGGATTGGTGGCTGAAGGCAAGGATATTATTGTTGCTAGGACGTTCAGTAAAGTGCACGGCATGGCAGGGCTAAGAATAGGCTACATGGTGGCTACACCGGAAAGGATCAAAAGCATCACCAGCATGGTGAGGGGCACGATGGGCCTTTGCGTCACCTCTTTAAGAGGTGCTATAGCCAGTATGAAGGAAGAGCAGTTTATCGCCGACTGTAGAAGTTGGAACAAGGAATGTCGGGACTACGTGTCGGAAGGGTTGACTGAATTAGGATATAGTTTTATTCCTTCTTCTACCAGCTTTGTCATCTTCCCTATTAAGATGGAGGGAGATGTATTCTTAAAATCCATGTTTGCGGAGGGCGTGGGCATTAGAGTGTTCGAGATAGACAACAAACCTTGGTGTAGAGTAAGTATGGGGACTATGCCAGAGATGGAGATCTTTATGGAAACATTCAAAAAAGTTACCGCCTAAAGCCAATCACATGAGTATAGCAATACAAAAGACGCTGTCCCTTTTATTGCTGATCGGGATAGGAATTCTACTTAGAAATAAACTGAACCAAGAAGAACACAAGAAAAGCTTGAAGGTCATAATACTGAACATAGCTTTACCTGCCATTATTTTTTTCGCCCTTTTGAAGATAGAGATAAAGCCGGATTTATTATTTCTTCCTTTACTGGCGTTGGCTTTTAACCTGTTAATGCTTTTGGTTTTGCGGTATGTCTTACCAGTGTATGGTATAGATAATAATACTTCTGCTATGAGGACATTGATGCTGTTGCTGCCTTCCTTGGCTCCGGGTCTTTCTTGCTTTCCTTTTCTGGTGGAATATTTGGGAGAGGAGTCACTTGCTTGGGGTGCTTTGGCAGATATAGGCAACAAAGTTTTTGTTTTGATATTTAGCTATATGCTGGCGATGCATTGGTATTATAATTCCAATAAACAAGTATCAGCCTCAGGGAATCAAAAGCTCAAGGGGCTGTTGCTGTCCATGCTCAATGAACCAATCAACATTGTCATGATCCTGGCGATTCTATTGTTAAGCTTCGGGGTTACCTTGGAAAGTATGCCCGTATTCCTAACCGAATCAATTGTTCTGATGAAGGATTTGATGACTCCTTTGGTGCTCCTGTTTATAGGCGTTGCTGCCATACTCAAATGGGATCAGCTAAAAATGATTGTTGCCTTACTTTCCTTTAGGGCAGGAATCACGTTTTGCTTAAGCGGCCTGTTAATATTCCTTGTTCCGATGCCTAACGAAGCGGCCATCCTGTTGGCGGTGGTGTTCCCCCAAAGTGCCTGTAGCTTTTGGCCCTATGCGCACATGTCCGCTGTTTCTGGTTTGGAAAAGCTTAACGATGTTCCTGCCCGGAAGGAAACATTTGATTTGAATTTAGGCGTGAATATTCTGGCGGTATCGCTTCCCTTTAGTACCTTTATTATTTTAGGAGTCTTTTCTTCAGGTAGCTATTTCTTGCAAATTAATCATGTGTTCTTTTTAGGCCTGGCCTTAATGGGAGTGGCAGCTGTGCCTGTACTGGTTCAGCTTCTAAAAAAGTCAAGTATTACCTACAATTTATCTAAAGAGGAAACAGAAAGCTAAGCGACGGAAAGTGGATAGTGAGAATGGGGAAGAGCCTAGGATTTTCCTAGGTTCTTCTTTTTGGAAAAATTTTGATCCCCTTGGTGGGGATTTCTACACGGTTATATTTAAAAATTGCGTTAATTTGCACCATGGATATTTGGAGTAGATGGTTGGTAAGTGTATATGCCTTGGCATTTGCCATCTGGAGCGTTATTCCGTTGGCTGAAGCGCCGTCTATACATTTCCATGAGCGTTCTTCTTCCGAAGAAAGCATCAGCCAATTAGGCAAAACAGAAGGTGTTTTTCTTCTTAGCCACAACAATCCCAGTTATTCCGGCACAGTCCGAACGAGTGGAAACAATGACCTTGTCCATTTTTTCAACGAAGGTACTTTTCAGTATGTTTTTTTAAAAAACATATTTGCCACCGCCTTTGACTTTTTAAAGGCGCACGACATCAATTTCGAGTTTATTGACCTTATCTACCCCTTTCATTATTTTTGGTAATTTTTCATTACTGCCCCCATTGAAGGGCAGAGATTACTATTTGCTATTCAGACATGAATGATCCTTAGATCGGTGCTTTTCAGCACCCTAAAGGATTTCTGAATGCTATTTTTCATTATTAAATTTTCAAAAAATCATGTTAGATATTACAACAATAATTATAGTATTGGCCATGGCCGTCGCCTTCTGCATACCGTTTTTTCTTTCTCACCAAAAGAAAAAGAAGCACGAACAAAGCCTTTTAAATATATTTCACACGAAGGCGGCAGATCACCAACTCGAGATAGGTGCTTATGATATATGGAGGAGATCCTATGCCATTGGGATCGACTCCCGTAAATCACAACTGCTGTACATAAAGTTCAGTCCAGAGATTCAGGAGACAATCATAGATCTTAAGGCAACTAAAAGAGTGAGTATACACAAGGAAGAGAAGGAAATAGGAACGGGTAAGGACAAGGAAAAGATAACAGAAAAACTTGCTTTATCTTTCACTTCAACGGGTAGTTTAAACAGCAAGGATTTAGAGTTTTATGACAGTGAAGAAACTATGGGGTTAATGGGGGAGCCGGTATTGATCCAAAAGTGGCATAATTTGGTCAAAGACTCCCTTGGACAGGATAGGCATAAGCCACAGGTTATAGAGACGCTATAGGCACTGTCAGGCTCCTCTGAGTTGTCCATCTATTAGTTCATCAGGTAAAAAATAAGCACCTTCCCAATGGCGGGGAAGGTGCTCTTTATTGTTTAAGCCGGAAAGGAACAGTGATTTTATACCTAACTATTGCCTGTAATGTTTACTTTTGGAAAAAATCGTTTCAACAGAAAAGATAAAAAATCATGATCGACGTATTACTTCTTTTGGTTGGTTTTGTGGCACTAATTTTAGGAGCGGACAAACTTGTGGACGGTGCTTCTAACCTGGCCAAGAGGCTAGGCATACCCGATATAGTGATAGGTTTGACTATTGTTGCTTTTGGTACATCCGCCCCTGAGTTGGTGGTGAATGTTTTTGCAGCAACAAACAACAGCACGGAAATGGTCTTGGGCAACGTATTGGGGAGCAATTTATTTAATGTCTTTGCTATTTTAGGAATCTGTTCTATAATATATCCGCTGACCGTTAAGAATAATACCACTTGGATAGAAATCCCCTTAAGCTTACTTGCAGCTGTTGCTGTCTACATCATAGCGAATGACGTTTATTTTGACAATACAACCGAAAACTTGATTACAAGGACGGATGGCTTGATTTTACTTTTATTCTTTGCGATCTTTTTGGTGTATAACGTCACCTTATCTCAAAATTCCGGGGATGAGGCTGACATCGAAACCAAACATTATCGGTATATTAAATCCATCCTTTTTATTGTTTTAGGTCTGGTGGGCTTGGTGATCGGAGGAAGGTTGATTGTAGATAGCGCCGTTAGCCTTGCCCAAATGTTTGGTTTGTCTGAAAGAGTTATTGGTTTAACTATTGTCTCTATAGGGACTTCATTGCCTGAACTTGCTACTTCTTTGGTAGCGGTCAGGAAAAAGAACGTGGATATTGCCATTGGAAATGTGGTTGGCTCTAATATATTTAATATTTTTCTAGTACTAGGGGTATCGACAGTGGTGAACTCTGTTCGGGTTCAAGAAGCATCTTCCGTTGACATTCTTCTAAATATAGTAGCTGGCTTGTTATTATTCATTTTCCTATTTATAGGTAAGGGCAGAAGGCTTGAAAGGTGGGAAGGTATGATCTTCGTCGCTATTTATATAGGTTATCTATACTATTTGTTACAATAGAGTAGGTTCTTGTATATGCTTTAAGCGTAAGTCTATAGCCAACCGCTTAGCTTGGTATATGCCTGATAAACCCTTTTAAAGCTAAATTAAATAAAAATGACACAGCGTGAATCAATTTGTTTTTACCTTTAATTTTCTAACACTCTAACTTATGAAGGTAAAAACCGAGTCCTGGGGCTCTAGGGTAGGATTGATTTTAGCGATGGCAGGAAATGCTGTCGGTCTTGGCAATTTTTTAAGGTTCCCAGTTCAGGCTGTACAAAATGGAGGTGGCGCTTTTATTATACCATATTTGGTGTGTTTTCTTCTTATGGGTATTCCTCTTTTGTTTATAGAATGGTCATCGGGCCGGTATGGTGGAAAGGCGGGTAATCATAGTACACCCTATATTCTGGACACTATGGCCAAAGGCCGGATATGGAAGTACATCGGAGTATTTGGGATTTTCACGAATGTGGCCGTCGCCGCATATTATACTTATATAGAGTCTTGGGCATTATCCTATGCGTTTCATTCGATTTTGGGAACATTCGAGGGATTGACACAGCTGCAAGTGGCAAATTTTTTCACTACCTATGTTGATATTGGTTTTAGTACTACCGGAATTCCCTTTGAAGCCGTAATCTTCTATATCTTATGTTTAGGCATCAATATTTACATTCTCTCTCGGGGGCTTGAGGGAATTGAGAAAGTAGCCAAAATAGGGATGCCTATGTTGATCCTCTTTGGCCTTATTCTGGCCATACGGGGTTGGACCTTGGGTACATCGGGAAATTCGGAAATCTTTCCCGATGCCAATGCATGGGATGGATTGAACTTCCTATGGACACCGCAGTTTGATACCTTGAGCAATCCCAAAGTTTGGCTGGCTGCTGCGGGCCAGATATTTTTCACGCTGTCGGTAGGAATGGGAACGATCCACTGTTACGCTGCTTATGTCAAACCAAAAGATGACGTAGCCCTTAATGCGGTGTCTGCAGGTTTTATGAATGAATTTGTAGAAGTGGTTTTGGGAAGTTCTATTGTTATCCCCATTGCGGCCGGTTACTTGGGGCTTGATTGGGTTTTGGAGAACGCCGGATTCGGGATGGCTTTCCAAACCATGCCTTTTCTATTTCAGCAATGGGGCCCGGTTTTAGCAGCCTTGGCTGGCGTATTTTGGTTTGGTCTGTTGTTTTTCGCGGGAATTACCTCTTCCCTTGCTATGGGTACGCCTTGGATGGGCTTTATGAAAGATGAGTTCAGCTGGGGAAAGGCAAAGGGCGCCCTTTCTTTTGGCCTACTGACTTTGCTGATGGGCTTGCCAACTGTAATATTTTTTCAGGAGGGTGTATTTGATGAATATGATTATTGGGCGGGAACCGTGAGTTTGGTGGTCTTTGCTCTATTGGAGACGATTGTTTTTTCTTGGATATTTGGTATCAACAAAGGATGGAGAGAAATTAATGAAGGTTCAGATATCAAGATACCGTCCATTTACAAATTTATCATTAAATATGTCACGCCTTTGATGCTGTTAATGGTGTTCTTAGGCTCACTGCTTACACCACTGGACAATGATTGGACAAGCAGCTTTAACAGTCTTTTTGCTGGAAATGGTTGGACGTTGGACAATTCTTCTATTGTCAAGCAACTGACTCAGGCAGGTTTAAAAGAACAAATAGCGGCCACTACAGACACAGCGGCGGTGGATACCCTGGAGAGAAAGATGTTCTTTGCCAATTTCGCAAGGCTGCAATTGACGGTTTTGTTTTTACTCATAGCCGCTACTGTATATATTTCATTCAAAAAAAGAAGAAGAGAAGGGAGGGCTACATTATGAACAGTATAGCATTAATA
>DATGMS010000227.1:0-4169 GCA_035307285.1 Cyclobacteriaceae bacterium | reverse complement strand
TTCTTCACTAACTGCTGAACCAATTTATTGGCATGCGCATCTTCTGTCCAGTCATCAAGGATGATGTCGGATATCAGGTTGGCTTCCTCCTGCACGTTGTAGTTACTCTCGTCCCTGTAGGGATTCTTTGCAGGAAACAGGTTTTGTTCAATGTTTTTCTCGTTGAACTTAACCCCTTTGCTGATGATCTCATCACCAAATTTGTGTTTCACTCCGTTAGAAGTTTTTCCGTCCAAAATGGTCATCAGTTTCCTGATCATCTTGGCCCGAACTCCCAACAGATCCCTAGAGTACTGAGTTTTCAATTTAACTACATCATCCTTGGATTTCGCCCTTAGATCTTTGTCCTTTTTCGGACGTGAAAACAGCTTGGTCTCGATTACCACCCCGTTCAGCGAAGGAGATGCTTTAAGAGAAGCGTCTTTTACGTCACCGGCTTTGTCTCCAAAGATTGCTCTAAGCAGCTTTTCTTCAGGCGTTGGATCAGTCTCTCCCTTAGGAGTGATTTTACCGATAATGATATCGCCTTCCTTCAGTTCAGCACCTATTCGGATAATACCGTTTTCGTCAAGGTTTTTAACCGCCTCTTCAGATACGTTAGGTATTTCGGAAGTCAGTTCTTCCTCGCCTCTTTTCGTATCTCTTACTTCCAGCTGAAATTCTTCAACGTGGATAGAAGTGAATATGTCTTCCCTAACTACCCGCTCAGAAATTACGATAGCATCTTCAAAGTTGTATCCTTGCCATGGCATGTAGGCCACCATAAGGTTTTTACCTAATGCCAATTCACCGTTGTTGGTAGAATATCCTTCAACCAAAACCTGCCCTTTGGTAACCCTTTGGCCTTTCAAGACCAACGGAGTAAGGTTAATGGTGGTATCTTGGTTGGTTCTCCTGAACTTGATCAGGTCATATGTCTTATACTCATCACTGAAATTTACTAGAAGTTCATCTTCAGTCAATTCGTATTTAACGACAATTTTCTTTGCATCTACATAGTCAACCACCCCATCTGCTTCAGAAATAATCAGTGAGCGTGAATCGACGGCTGTTTTCGCCTCCAAACCGGTTCCCACAATAGGGGCTTCGGCTTTGAGAAGGGGAACAGCCTGACGTTGCATGTTGGAGCCCATCAAGGCACGGTTAGCATCATCATGCTCCAAGAAGGGAATCAAGGAAGCCGCAACAGACACAATCTGGTTTGGCGCAACATCCATATAACTGATTTCTTTCGGCTCAAGAACAGGGAAATCACCCTCAAAACGGGCTTTTACTCTGTCATTAATGAATACTCCATTATCATCCAATGGCGCGTTGGCCTGGGCGATGTTATGCTCATCTTCCTCCTCTGCTGTAAGGAATACCACATCATCCAATTCCATACTCACCTTACCATCTGAAGCTTTACGGTAAGGAGTCTCCAAGAATCCCATTCCGTTAACTTTAGCATGGACACACAATGAGGAGATCAACCCGATGTTCGGGCCTTCCGGAGTTTCGATGGTACACAGACGTCCGTAGTGCGTGTAGTGTACGTCACGAACCTCAAATCCTGCGCGTTCTCTAGAGAGACCTCCAGGCCCCAGAGCAGAAAGCCTCCTTTTGTGGGTAAGTTCAGCCAGAGGGTTGGTCTGATCCATGAATTGAGAAAGCTGATTCGTTCCGAAGAAAGAATTGATAACAGAAGAAAGCGTTCTTGCGTTGATCAGGTCTACAGGCTTAAAGTCCTCGTTATCCCTTACGTTCATCCTCTCACGAATGGTTCTCGCCATACGGGCCAAGCCCACGCCAAACTGGCTATAAAGCTGCTCACCTACCGTTCTAACTCTTCTGTTGCTCAAGTGATCTATATCATCCACTACAGCTTTAGAATTGATCAGTCCGATAAGGTACTTGACGATATTAATAATATCTTCAGTAGTAAGTACAATCTTGTCAGCGGCAATATTAAGCCCAAGCTTTTTATTGATCCTATATCTTCCTACCTCACCGAGATCGTAGCGTTTGTCTGAGAAAAACAATCCATGGATTACTTCTCTTGCAGTAGCTTCGTCAGGGGCTTCAGTATTTCTAAGTTGTCTATATATAACCTCAACTGCTTCTTTCTCAGAGTTGGAGTTGTCCTTTTGCAGGGTGTTGTAAATGATCGAATAATCGGCTACATTCACATCCTCCCTATGAAGAATGATACTTTTGGTGCCTGATTCCAAAATCAAATCGATGTCCTCATCCGTCAAGATGGAATCCCTTTCCAAAAGCACTTCATTACGGTCGATAGATACGACTTCCCCAGTATCCTCATCCACAAAATCCTCTACCCAAGTTCTAAGAACACGGGCAGCCAATTTCCTTCCACTTACTTTCTTTAGAGCTGCTTTAGTCGCCTGAATCTCTTCAGACAGCCCGAAAAGGTCAAGGATCAATTTATCAGAACCATACCCAATGGCTCTTAGCAAAGTGGTGACGGGGAATTTCTTCTTTCTGTCGATATAGGCATACATGACATTGTTGATGTCAGTAGCAAACTCAATCCAAGATCCTTTGAAAGGAATAATCCTAGCGGAATACAATTTGGTACCGTTGGTGTGTTTGCTTTGGGCAAAGAAAACCCCGGGGGATCTATGCAACTGAGAAACAATGACTCGTTCCGCACCATTGATTACAAATGAGCCTTTTTCCGTCATATAAGGCAGGTTTCCAAGGAATACCTCCTGCTCTATAGTTTCAAAGTCTTCATTGTCTTCATCAGAACACAGCAGACGAAGCTTTGCCTTTAGTGGAACGGAATAGGTCAGTCCCCTATCAATACTCTCGGAAACGTTGTACTTCGGTGGGTCAACGGTATAGTCAATAAATTCAAGGGTAAAGTTTTCTCTCGAATCGCTTATTGGAAAGTTTTCAGAAAAGACCTTGAAAAGACCATCCTGCCTTCTTTTTTCTGCTGGGGTATCCAATTGGAAGAAATCCTTAAAGGATTGCAATTGGATTTCGAGAAAATCAGGATAGTCTTTGACTACCTTAATTGATGAGAAACTTTTCCTTTCGGTTTGATTCTGGATAGCCAATGCAGTATGTATTTAATAGGTGATTTAATAACTAAATGCGTCAATAAATGCTTAGAAAAATACAATTTCTAAGTTACGCACAAACAGGAAAAGACCTGACTAAAAAGTCAGGTCAATTTTGATAACCTTTGTCTATAAGGTTAGGTTATCCAAATTATTTCAGCTCAACTTCAGCACCAGCTTCTTCAAGTTGCTTTTTAAGTGCTTCAGCTTCGTCTTTTGCGATGCCTTCTTTTACAGCTTTAGGAGCACTATCTACTACTTCTTTTGCTTCTTTAAGACCAAGACCGGTTAATTCTTTTACCAATTTAACCACGGCTAGTTTTGAACCACCAGCAGATTTCAAGATGACATCAAAAGAAGATTTTTCTTCTTCAGCAGCGGCTTCACCAGCGCCACCGGCGGCTGCTACAGGAGCAGCGGCTGCAGCAGGTTCGATACCGTACTCATCCTTCAAAATAGTGGCTAATTCACTTACCTCTTTAACAGTTAAATTTACCAACTGCTCAGCGAATGCTTTAAGATCTGCCATTGTAATATAATTTTTGATTGATTGTTTTTTTTTAAACTAAATATATTCTGAATTAAGATTCCCTTTCAGAAAGGGTTTTGACCAAACCAGCCAAAGTATTCTGTCCACTTTGAAGGGCAGAAATAACATTTTTGGCAGGAGATTGGAGCAATCCAATGATTTCACCGATAAGTTCTTCTTTGGATTTAAGCTTGGACAACATTTCGAGGTTTTGTTCACCCACGAACTGGTCTCCGGCAATAGAGGCTCCTTTGAAAACAGGTCTTGTTTCCTTTTTACCTAATTTTTTTCTAAAGTCTAAGAGTACTTTTGCAGGTAGGTTGCTGTTTTCTTGCGAGAACATTATACCTGAAAAGCCTTTTAGCGTTTCTTTTGAGAAGTCAGTATAGTCCACATCGAGATTCTCCAATGCTTTCTTTATCAAGGTATTTTTATAGACCTTGTATTCTACCCCTTTCTCAAAACACGTTCTTCTGAAAGCATTTACCTGAGCAACGCTGAAACCTGAAGCATCTGTAATATAGAAGTGCGGAGTTTCTTTAAGTTTCTCGGTAAGACTTTCGATGATTATT
>DATGMS010000226.1:0-11368 GCA_035307285.1 Cyclobacteriaceae bacterium | reverse complement strand
ATGATAGAAAAGGGCCTGACAAATTTCCATTCTTGTAAAGGGCCAGAGACACTAAATTTCCCTCCTCGTCAAAGCGTTCAAACTCGCCGTTAAGAACTCCATCGGCTAGTACAGCAGATTCCTTCATCTGCCCATTTTCATAATAGCTCTCCCTCTTTCCCTGAGGATTATTGTCCATGAAAAAAGCCAGGGTATGTAACTCTCCATTTTCATAATAGGTCTTTACTTCCCCCTGAAGTAGGTCATTCAGGAAAACAGCCTCTTGGGAGATATTGCCGTTGGAATAATAGGTAATCGCCGGGCCGGACCTTTTTCCATCGACAAAATGGATGGTCCTCAAAGTATCGGAAGAATTGGGAAAGAAGGTCACAAACGTTCCCTGTCGGCTTCCCGAAATGAAATTTCCCTTCTCAGCCACGCTTCCATCTTCATAGTATCGGGCGTAATCGCCATGTGGGAGCTCATTTTCCAAAGCGTATATCTCTTTGATAACGGTTCTTTCCGCGTCGTAAAAAGTAGTATCAGTTTGTTGGGCCATTAAATAGCCACTGCTACACGACAGAAGAAGGACAATAACCAGCTTATTCATATTTTTTCAATTACAATAGAAGAAGCCCCTCCGCCTCCGTTGCAGATAGCGGCAACACCGTAACGGCCGTCCCTCTCTTTAAGCACACTGGTTAAGGTGGCGATGATCCTGGCACCTGAGCAGCCTAAAGGATGTCCCAAAGCGACAGCGCCGCCATATATATTAAGGCGATCCGTGGACAATCCGAGGATACGCTGATTGGCGATGGCAACCGCGGCAAAGGCTTCATTTATTTCGTAATAATCGATGTCGTTGGCAGAAAGACGTGCATGCTGCAGCGCCTTCGGTATGGCTAACGAAGGAGTAGTGGTAAACCAGATTGGATCTTGCGCCACGTCTGCGAAGCCTTTGATGGTAGCAATGGGTTTTAGTCCCAAAGACAACGCTTTGCTTTTCCCCATCAATAATAAGGCTGCCGCCCCATCATTCATGGTAGATGCATTGGCAGCTGTCACCGTCCCGCCTGTTTGAAAGACGGGGTTTAGAAGGGCTATTTTTTCGTAGTTGACTTTCTTGAATTCCTCATCTTCCTCTATAAAATAAGAACCACCTTTCCGGTCTTTAATTTCGACGGGAAAGACTTCTTCCTTAAAAGCTCCGCTTTGCCAGGCTTTTGCTGCCCGTTCGTAGGATTGGATGGCATAAGCATCCTGTTCCTCTCGCGATATCCCCATTTCTTTGGCCGTGTTTTCTGCGCAATTCCCCATCGGGAAATTGTAATATACCTCATGAAGACCATCCTTTGCCAATCCGTCTACAAGCTCGGCGTTTCCGTACTTATACCCAAGACGGGCCTTCGGAATGTAGTAAGGTACATTGGACATACTTTCCATACCTCCAGCTATGATCACCTCCTGTTGTCCGGTCATGATGGATTGTGCGGCGATCATGACAGCCTTCATTCCCGAAGCGCAGACTTTGTTGATGGTGGTACAGGGAACGGAAGACGGGATGTTTGCACCCAATGCAGCTTGTCTTGCGGGCGCTTGCCCCAGGTTGGCTGAAAGAACATTTCCCATATAGACTTCTTGGACTTCGATGGGGCTTATTCCGGCCTTTGCCAGCACCCCTTTTATTGCCTGGGTTCCCAGCTCCACTGCGGTTAGACTTGAGAGGCTACCTCCAAAACTACCTAGAGGTGTCCGTGCGGCGGAAATGATATATACTTCTTCCATGATATTGCGGTTTTAAAACAGGACCAGTGATAGGTCAACCAAAACCAGCCAGCTTACCTGTTGGGATTTTTAAAAACTATTCAGCAGATAGGATGGCACCAAACCGGACAGGTGTGCTTCGAACCCACGTTTGACAACCAAACTGTTTACCAGTCGGGTCTGGATCGGTCAGGTCTTTTGGTTGGCTTCTTCTTGTTTTGTTGAATGTACCTCAGTTCAGCGTTGTTCATAGCATCCAAGATCTGTGCAGCCTGCTCCGGGGTTATGTTCATGTCCTGAAGTCTCTCCTTCATCTCCTCCATGGCTTTCTCTCTTTCGCTTAAATCGCTTTCAAGTTCGCTAGGCTCATCGGATGGTTCTTCCTGATTGGACTTTTCTCCGCTTTTTTCCTGGTTTTCCTCAGACTCTTCCGCTCCGTCCTCATTGGTCTGTTCTTCCCCTTCACCATCCTTTTTCTCTTCGCTATCCTGTTCTTGCTGTTTCTGTTCGTTTTGTTCGTTCTGCTGATCCTGGTTTTGTTGATCCTTTTGTTGCTCTTCCTGATCTTTTTTTAACTTTTCGTTTAGGGCGTTCAGTTTGGGATCGTTGGGGTACTTGTCCAATCCTTCGGCAAGAATTTGGCCGGTTCCAGGAATATCACTATTCACATATTGCCTCGCGGCTCTGTTGAAATAATCTTCAACCGATTGTCCTTGCGCAGGATATGCGGCCAGAAGAACAGAAAAGAATACAAGGAATAGGCTGCTCTTTTTAATTTCCATCGATCTCTCTAATTTCACTCAAGTTCTTAATAAACTCTTCGTAGTAAGAAACAGTTTCATCAATTTCCAAAGCCTTGTTCATCACATCCAGCGCCTGGCCGAACAGGAACTGGTCTACCAGTGCATCTGCTTCGGCTTTCATGCGTTTGGCGTAATTGGAAGGCTGCATTTGATCCTCATTTTCAGATTTCTCCTTCTCCTCATCTTCATTCCTGTTGTCCAACCATCGGCTCAGCAATTCATAGTTGTACCGGGCAATTTCATTTCCAGGATTCTTTAACAGCGCTGTTTTAAATGACGCCAGGGCTTCTTCGTATTTTTCTTCCCTACCTTGCAATACCCCCACCTGGTTGGCTGCAAAGGACGGCAAGATTGGATGGGAAGAGGAAATTAAGTCCGTGTAAGTTTTCTCCGCGTCGGCTTCCTGCCCATTGTTCTGGTAGCTTAGCGCCAGATTAAACCTTACTTCCTCACTGTTCAGATCAAAGTCACTGATAAGAAGCAAATGCTGCCGAACGGCATCTTCAAATTTGGTCTCCGCATAATACCTCTCAGCTTGCTCAATGGCCTTGTTCCGCTCTCCGATCTGCATCCACGAGGCAGGTAGAAGCAGAAGTATGGAGAATAGAATTCTTGCGAAAAGCATCATTGTCATTTATTTTTTATTAATCTATTTTTTTAGCCTATAGATAAAGTTCGTAAAGGCAATACCATATCGAGTAATGCCAGCCCAAACGCCACCAAGAGAAAGTAAAAGTATTTGTTGGCAGAGGCTTCGACCATTCGGGTGCCGGTTACTGCACCTTCCAGCTTTTCGATGGCGGCGACCAGCTGCGGAATTTCTTGAGTTTCATCACTTAATTCGAAATAGGCACCGTCAGTTTGTGACGCAATACGTTTTAGGTTGCCGGTTTCCAGTTTGGTGATAGCAGGAGCACCCGAGTTGGGATCCATGATGATGCCATTCCCGGCAGGAATCGTTGAACCTTGGCTGGTGCCTACTCCAACGGTGAAAACCTTAATATTGGCCTCATTGATTTCATCTAAAATACTCGGCAAATCCTCGCCAAAGTCCTCTCCGTCGCTGATAAGGATGATAGACTTAGATTTAGGGTCGGGACTGTCATCATTTTGGAATTTTCTAAATGCCAGGGATAAGGGAGCGGCTATGTCGGTGCCCTGATTGGGAACCAAATTGGTATTTAACCCGTCCAAATGAAGCTGAAGCACATTTTGGTCGAAGGTCAGGGGACATTGGATAAATGCCTCAGACGAGAAAATAATCAAGCCAATCCGGTCTGAGTTGAAGTTTTTGACCAGATTTTGAAGTTCGAATTTAACCCGCTGGATTCGGCTGGGACCTATATCCTGCGCATTCATAGATTGAGAAAGATCAATGGCGATAAAGATATCTTTGCCTTCTTGCTTGATTTCTTTCATGGCACTGCCAATCGATGGACCCGCCATCGCGACCAAAAACAAACCAAAATAAAGGGTTCGTAATCCCATTTTAATAAGAATGCGGGATTTTTTTACTTTTAATGTGCGATTTATTCTCCAAAACCGAAATAAATAGATGAAATACAGCAGCAAAAAAATGACTGCCAGTAGAAAGAAGAAGTTGTTGTCAGGATAAGCCCAAATCATAGCCTGAAATTTAGGGATTTTATATGGAAACGAAAGTGATAGCCGCTTATTTTTCCATAATGGAAAGAAGGCAAAGATATAAACCTTTTAGCTACCTAGCGTATTGAATCATTAAGATTGAGATTCTGTTAAAAAAGGGCATTGCTTTCATTTAAAATGCATTTTTCGATTTCAATGGGCTAGTCGGTCGGTGAAGGCTTTGCGTATCGAACATACTGCTTCCCAAAGGGGGATGGTTTATTTCACGACCAAAGGGTATTGTAGTCAAACCCACTTCTTCGTCAGTTGTTCGCTGACGCTCCATAATTCTTCTCTTAAAGCTGTGGAATTAGCAGCTGTTGAAGGTTCTGAAACCTCAAGTTTTTTGTAATAGGCGCCGTTGTGGTTAAGGGCGTTATGGTCTGTCGCAAGAAAGATACTGGTCCTTGCGCCTTTTTTTGGAGAGTTAAGTAAAGGCTTTATGATCTTCATCCCCCATTTCACTATTCCGGTAAAGCCACTGCCAAAGCTGGTTTTGATCATCCCCGGATGCAATGCAAAGGCATAAATACCTTTGTCTCCATACTTTTCGGCGAGCGACTTGGTAAAAAGTATATTGTACAATTTGACGTCAGCATATACAGTAAGCGCATTATAGGATTTTTCATATTGTAAATCCTGCATATCCGGCTTGGCCAGTCGATGGGCCTCAGAACTTACATTGATAACCCTTGCGGTAGCGCTTGCCTTTAATAACGGAAGGAGCTTTCTGGTCAATAGAAAATGGCCTAAATGGTTAATCGAAAAGGAAGCCTCCAATCCATTTTTTGTCACCTTTCTGTCCTTGTTTACCCCGCCCGCATTGTTGATCAATACATCCAATTGGCCGGCCTTCGATTTAATTTGCTCTGCAGCCGCCGCAACGCTGTCCAAATCCATCAAGTCACAGTATATATGGTGGCATTTGACACTAGGGGCTTCAGCTACAATTTCATGAATCAAAGCTTCTGCTTTTTCTCTATTCCTGACAAGAAGAAATATTTCTTTAAATTCCTTGGTGAGGCCCTTCACCGTTTCTTTTCCTATTCCGGAAGTAGCCCCCGTTATGGCGAGGTTCATTGGCTTTTGCTTTGTTGTTTATAGATCAACGCAAGGATGATGCTAGCTGTCGGCACTTCGCCGGATAATTTTCCCAATCAAGGATATTCCTTTTCATCTATTTATTTTTTGTATTTTTAGCAGTTGAAAAGCATCCTAGGCTTTATTCTAAAGAAAGGTTTGCATGGGTGAATTTTCATCCAATTGGAAACCAAAACTTTAAGCTAAATACCTTCACCCGGTTTTTCACCAGATCGATTAGACATTGAGCCAGAAAGAGAAATTTATAGACATCAAGAAAGTCATTAAAGAAAAAAATCCCTCGTTATTGAAGTGGATGCCGTCCTTGTTGCTGGGTTATATCACCCGAATTGCGCATGAGGACGATATCAATGATATCATGGAAAGGAACGGCCATCTCCGAGGTTTGGATTTTGTCGATGCATTAATCGCCGACTTTGGTGTAGAGGTATCGCTTAAAGGGGATGAAAACATCCCTCTAGATAAGCCGGTGATATTTGCGGCGAACCATCCTTTGGGTGGGCTCGATGGCATCGCGTTTATGCATGCGTTGGGAAAACACCGTGTAGATATCAAGTTTCTGGTCAATGACCTGCTCTCCAACATCAAGAATTTTGACGGCCTGTTTGTCCCTGTAAACAAGCATGGGAGTCACGGAAGAGCCGCAACGGCCATTATCGAGGATACTTATTCGTCTGATGGAGCGGTACTTGTGTTTCCTGCAGGGTTGGTTTCCAGGAAGCAGAAGGACGGAATAAAGGATTTGGAATGGAAGAAAAGCTTTATCAGTAAAGCCAGGAAATACAAAAAAGATGTTATTCCGGTTTACATAGAGGGGAAAAACTCAAGTTTTTTTTATAATCTTGCTAAGGTGAGAAAATCGGTGGGGATCAAGGCCAATATAGAGATGTTTTACCTTGCTGATGAAATGTTTGCACAAAAAGGTCAAAAAGTGACCATTCATATTGGAAAGCCACTTTCTTACGATTATTTTGACCCTTCTAAAACTGATAAATCCTGGGCCGAGGAAGTAAAACAAAAAGTTTATGATATGGCCAGAAAAAAATAAACAATATGCAGGAATTAGTAGCCCCCGTAGATAAAAATATATTAAGGCAGGAGTTGAGTCCTGAAAGATTTGTCCGCCATGTCAATAATGGAGGAAACCATATTTATTTGATTAATCATCACAATTCTCCTAATGTGATGCGAGAAATCGGCAGACTTAGAGAGTTGACTTTCAGAGAGGCGGGAGGAGGAACGGGATTGGCGCTGGACATTGACGAAAACGATACCTGTGAAAGCAATTATGACCAGCTGATTACTTGGAGTCCCGAAGACGAGGAGATTATTGCCGGATACAGGCTAATCCATTGCAAGCATGCCGGCATCAACGAACATGGTGAGATCAATCTTTCGACTGCCCACCTGTTTAAATTTTCTGACAAATTCAAAACAGATTATCTTCCTTATACTATAGAGCTAGGCCGTTCCTTTGTACAACCCAAATACCAGCCCGGTAAGAACAATCGTAAGGGACTGTTTTCTCTGGATAATCTTTGGGATGGATTGGGTGCCATGGTGGTTATGAATCCAGATGTTAAATATCTGTTCGGGAAAGTGACCATGTATCCCCATTACAACGCGCAGGCTAGGGATCTCCTTCTTTACTTTATGGATTTTTATTTTCCTGATAAGGAAAATCTGGTGTCGCCTATATATAGCCTTGGGTACAAGGGAAGTGTGGAAGGGTATAAGGGGCTATTTGAAGGGATGAGTTATAAAGAAGGCTATAAAGTGCTCAATTCAAAAATACGGGCACTGGGAGAAAATATACCGCCGTTGATCAATACTTACATGAACCTCTCGCCTTCGATGAAGACTTTTGGTACTGCGATGAACAATGAGTTTGGCGCAGTAGAGGAAACCGGCATCCTTATTACCATAGCTGACATTTACGACACCAAAAAACACAGGCACATTGAAACCTACGATAGGGACCGACAGTTGGGAGAATCCCGTTAAAGGTGAATGCTCACGATGTGCGGTTGTTACGAAGCCTCAAGGAGAATAGGCGAGCGCATTGGCCAAATCGTCAGAGGCCATATAAAGCGTGAAAAAACTTGGTTAGGGATCTATAAATAGAAATTGATGACCTAACCTTATACTTTAAATCGAATAAACCCATAAATAGCCGTGAAGGAACAAGATTATGTAATCGGTGTTGATTTTGGAACCGATTCAGTAAGGTCCATTTTGGTCGATGCGTCCAATGGTCATACCCTAGCCTCCAAAGTACATCCGTACCGCAGATGGAAGGAGGGCAAATACTGCAACCCCCTGAACAACCAATTCAGACAACATCCCCTAGACCATCTCGAAGGTTTGGAAGCCACCATTAAAGGAGTGGTTTCCGAATCAGGTATATCTCCCCAGCAGATCAAGGGAATAGGAGTGGACACGACGGGCTCATCGCCGATGGCAGTAGACCGGTCGGGCAAACCTTTGGCATTAAATCCCGAGTTTTCAGAAAATCCCAATGCCATGCTGATCCTGTGGAAGGACCATACGTCCATCAAGGAAGCCGCAGAAATCAATCAGTTGGCCAAAAATTGGGGAGGTGTGGATTACACGCAATATGAGGGAGGAATTTATTCCTCAGAATGGTTTTGGGCCAAAATACTTCATACGATCCGTGAAGATGAGGAAGTTGCCCGGGCTGCTTATTCCTGGATGGAACACTGTGATGTCGTCACCTACGAACTGATTGGAGGCGAGGATCTCATTGATTTTAAAAGAAGCCGTTGCGTAGCCGGACACAAGGCCTTGTGGCACCCCAGTTGGGAGGGTCTGCCCTCAGAGGAATTTTTATCTTTATTGGATCCTCAACTGGCGAGTTTGAGAAGCAGGCTTTTTACCGAAACATCTACTTCTGACCAGCCTGCCGGTACATTAAGTGAAAAATGGGCTGCAAAGCTAGGATTGACCACGGATACCATTGTGGCTGTAGGAACCTTAGATGCCCATGCTGGAGCTATTGGAGGGGAGATCACCAATAACGCTCTGGTCAAGGTGATGGGGACGTCTACCTGTGATATCATGGTGACATCCCCTGAAGACATTGGGGATAAGCTGGTTAAGGGAATCTGCGGACAGGTGGACGGTTCGGTGATTCCAGGGATGATAGGCCTTGAGGCAGGCCAGTCAGGTTTTGGGGACGTACTGGCTTGGTTTAAGGAGCTGATCACCCAGCCCGCTGTAGCGATACTGAATGAAAGTTCGCTGTTGGACGATCGTTTGAAAGATCAGTTAACCGATGAGATCAGAGAAGGTATTTTGGCGCGCTTGTCTCAGGAGGCCCTGCTTATTCCGACAGCAACGTCTGCTCCAGTGGCTTTGGACTGGATCAACGGAAGGAGGACCCCTGACGCAAACCAGGCTTTAAAAGGCGCTATTATGGGATTGAGCCCGGGTACAGATGCCGCTAGAGTGTTTAAATCCTTGGTGGATTCCCTTTGTTTTGGCTCGAAAAAAATCGTTGATAGGTTTAGAGAAGAAGGTGTAATCATCGATACAGTAATTGCCATGGGTGGCGTGGCTAAGAAATCTAAGCTCGTGATGCAAACCATGGCTGACGTACTGGACATGCCGATCAAAGTTTCGGCCTCAGAACAGGCCCCCGCGCTGGGGTCGGCAATGTATGCCGCCGTGGCCTCTGGGATTTACCCGGACATTCCTTCGGCCATCGAGGCAATGGGGGTAGGGTTCGATGAGGTGTATGAACCAATCGCTGCCAATACGGCGATATACAACGACTTGTATCAGAAATATATCAGATTTGGTGCTTATGTGGAGAGGGAAGAGTAGAGAGTATCAAGTAGCAAGACTTTAGTACCAAGAATCAAGAGCAAAGAAGCTGAAAACAACAAAGCATATTTACGCAAACGGACTGAAACTTCTTTTCGGACATCTCACCTTAAGAACCAAAAATGATTTAAAAGTCTGTCTCGGGCCTCCACTTGGCTGTCGATATGCAGGGTCTTCCAATCTTCAAGCTTTTATGTTCGAATTTATTTTCCTGATAATTTATCAAAATAATATGGCTAGAACATGATACTTCGTCCTTTGGGTAGTTCAGGATTGAAAGTGCCTCCCATTACGTTTGGCACCAGTTCACTTGGGAACCTCTATAAAGAACTTGATCCCCAAATCAAATTCCGTATCGTGGAAGAATGCTTTGCGCATACCGATGAGCTTACTGTTTTTGATTCTGCAGGAAAGTATGGGGCGGGGCTGGCTTTGGAAGCACTGGGCGAGAGCCTCCGTAGCCTCGATATTTCCCCCGACCGTGTCTTGATCAGCAATAAGTTAGGATGGTTACGTGCGCCCTTGGAAGGGAAGGAGCCGCTTTTTGAACCGGGGGTATGGAAGGGATTGAAATATGATGCGGTACAACAAATCAGCTACAAAGGTATCATAAGGTGCTTTGAAGAAGGCAATGCGCTGCTACAGGGGCAGGTTCCCCAATTGGTTTCGGTACATGATCCGGATGAGTATCTGGCCGGGGCAGCGACTCCAGCGGAGGAAGATCAGCGGTTTGAGGATGTTCTGGAAGCCTACCGGGCTTTGGGCGATCTCAAAAGACAGGGACTGGTAAAAGGAATCGGCGTTGGGGCAAAGGATTGGAGAATTATTCCCAGAATTTACGAGAAGATAAAGCTTGATTGGGTGATGTTCGCCAATAGTGCAACGCTGATCCACTTGCCCGATGCGCTGCTGGAATTTATGAAAAAACTGGAGAAGGAGGAGGTGGGGATCTTTAACTCAGCGGTATTCCAATCCGGGTTTCTCGTAGGCGGTGATTTTTACGATTACCGGTTGATCCGGCCAGATACAGAAGAAAACCAACGCCTATTCGATTGGAGAAATTCGTTTTTTTCAACTTGTAAGGATTTTGACGTCAGTCCTGCACATGCCTGCGTACAGTTCTCATTACGTCTTCCCGGCGTCACCAGCGTAGCATTGAGTACCACGGATCCTTCCAAGGTAAAGATGAATGTTGAATTCGTCCAAACCCCTATTCCCAGAGCATTTTGGGAGGAATTAAAAAGTAGAAAGCTTATTACAGAAAACAGTCCAACACCACCTTTTTAATCATAGTTAATGAACACGAATAAAACCCAAAACCAAGGCCTTATCAACAAAGGCAATTTATGGCCATTTATCTTGATCACCTCCCTATTTATGCTTTGGGGATTGGCCAACAATATGACTGATACGCTGCTGGCGGCGTTTAAGAAAATCATGAGCATGACTGATTTCCAGACTTCCTGGATCCAGTTGGCTTTCTATGGGGCCTATTTTTGCCTCGCCTTTCCCGCTGCCCTGTATATTAGGAGGTACACCTACAAATCGGGGATATTGCTCGGTCTTGGTCTTTTTGCCTTCGGCTCCCTGCTCTTTTACCCGGCTAGTTTGACAATGTCATACGCTTTCTTCCTGCTGGCTTTATATATCTTGGCTGGGGGATTATCCATTTTAGAAACAGCTTCCAATCCCTATATTTTAGTGATGGGGCCGCCAGAGACCGCTACCAGAAGGTTGAACTTAGCCCAGTCCTTTAATCCCATCGGTTCATTGATAGGGATTTATATGAGCAAGGTTTTTATTCTTTCTAAACTCAATGTCGCCGAGGCCACGGATAGGTCATCGATGGATGAGACCATGCTTCGGGAAATCCAATCCCAAGAGTTGACCGGTGTGATGAGTGCTTATGTAGGAGTTGCCATATTTTTGGTGTTTTTATGGTTTGTCATCAAAATGACCAAAATGCCTAAGGCTGTGGAAGTGAAAGAAGCGGGTAAACTTGGGCCTGCTGTCAAAAGGTTGTTGAGCAATAAAAGGTACATGACCGGTGTGGTAGCACAGTTCTTCTATGTTGGCGCTCAGATTGGCGTTTGGTCCTTTACAATTAGGTATGTTATGGAGGCATTGGATGTTAATGAAAGCGCGGCTTCAGACTATTACATGATGTCTCTGGTGTTATTTGCAGGCAGCAGGTTTGTTTTCACCGCCTTGATGAAATTCATTCAGCCTTC
>DATGMS010000225.1:0-3285 GCA_035307285.1 Cyclobacteriaceae bacterium | reverse complement strand
ATTATGCCTACAACATTCCTTTGTCCAGCGGAAATGTCACCCCGATGGGCGACCCGGCTAGTCTTATCCGGCATATCGCCTTAACCCAACAATCTAATAGCAACCTAAAGTGGGAGCGTTCCGAAACGTATAATATAGGCTTGGACTTTATGCTTTTCAACGATCACTTGAATGTAACTGCAGATTATTATGAAAAATATACCCGTGGGCTTATCCAAACCAACCAAGCCAATCCCCACTTGGGAGTAGACCAAGGCCCGACTTCCAATGTAGGGGACATTTTAAACAAAGGCTTCGAATTGTCTCTTAACTATGCAGACAATATCAATGGATTGGGTTATTCTATAGGAGGAAATATCTCTACCAACGCCAACGAAGTGCTACATTTAGATGGTTTTACCAGTGATTTTATCCAACATGGTGACAATGTTCGGAGTGTGATCCTGCCTTATCGTTCTGAGCCAGGGCAACCCTTATATTCTTATTACTTGATTCCGCAGACCGGTATCTTCCAATCCGCGGAAGAAATCCAAAGCTATACCGGAAGTGACGGCAACTTGATCCAGCCCAATGCAAGGCCTGGAGACTTGAAGTTTGAAGATGTAAATAATGATGGCCGTATCAGTGACGGCGACAGAAAATTTATGGGAAGCGCCATGCCAAATTTTACCTATGGGTTTAATATCCGGTTGGACTATAAGAACTTTGACTTGGGAATCTTCGGGCAGGGGGTATCAGGTGTCAAATTGTTTAATGCCTACAAGTTCTCAACCTACAATGCAGGGTTGCAAGGCTATAATTTGGATAAGGCAGTGCTAGATGCATGGACACCGGAAAATCCGACTACGGAGATTCCAGTATTGTCTACCCAGGATCCGAACAACAATTTTGGGACTGCCTCTGACTGGTATCTGGAGAACGGATCCTATCTGCGGGTAAAAAACCTATCCTTAGGCTATACCTTTCCTTCTGCTTTGATGAACAACCTAAGGTCGGGAACCTCGGCAAGGGTTTATGTCTCTTCCGAAAACCTCCTTACTTTCACCAACTATACAGGGTTGGACCCAGAGGTCGGAAGGATAGGAATGGATACAGGCAACTATCCAATTCCGAGAACATTCACTGTAGGTGTTAATGTAAATTTCTAAAAAGAACCGACACAATATGAAAAAGTATAGCATTCATTTCTTTGCATCCCTTACGCTCCTTTGGGCTTTTGCCTCTTGTAATGAAGATTTTACCGATTTGACCCCTTTAGGAAGTACCACATCCGGGAACTTCTGGCAGTCGGAAGCGGATGCCATTACCGCCAGTAACGGGCTTTACCAGCATTGGAACGACGACAACATGTATGGAAGAGGCCTCGCTTGGTTCCTCAATGCTTCCGATGATATGGTTACCGGCCGTAATGATGCAGGATCCTCCGCGGTCAGGAACTTCACCGCCACAGGCAATGAAAGTAGGATCAGCAATACCTATAGGAATTTCTATAAAATCGTCCAAAGGGCCAACAACATGATTTTAAATGTCCCGGGAATGAATATCAGTGAGAGTGTAAAGAATAGGGTCCTAGGGGAGGCTTATTTTATGAGAGCCTTCGCTTATCTTAATCTCGCTCAGTTCTATGGAGATCAACGCGCAGGAGTGCCTATCGTCACGGAAGCCAATTTAGAAGAAACATTTTTTCCGCGGCCTGCCAGTGTGATTGAAAACTACCAAATGATTGAAGCAGATCTCAAGACTGCTGAAAGCTACCTGCCTTGGTTTACGGATTATGATGCTGAAGACAGGGGTAGGCCACATAAGGATGCCGCTAATGCCTACCTAGCAAAAACCTATTTGTATTGGGCGAAATATGACGCTAACAAATGGGCAGAAGTGGTTAAATTCGCCGATTTAGTGATCAACTCTCAGACTGGCAGAGCGCTTATCAACACCGGTAATCCGGAAGTTGATTTTGCAAGTGTTTTTTATGTGGAAAATAATTTCTCTTCTGAATACATTTTCTCTGTGGTCTCCAATAATGTGCAAGGGGCAATTCTGCCGAGTGTAATGCTGGAAAATACAGGATGGGGACGCTATAACGGTTGGGGGTATTTTCATCCTACTTTGGGCTTGTTTGAAGCTTTCGAGGAGGGAGATCATAGAAGGAAGGCAACCATTCTTGAATTTGGAGATGAGTTTAGTTTCTTAGGGGAGCCAAGGAGGTATTATTCCACCAATTCTTGGACTGGCTTCCAGTTCAACAAATACATGGATCCCCACCGATACCCACAGGAGGTGCATCTTAATCCTAATGGTGACTATCCTACCACCAATCTTAATATACCTTTGATGAGGTATGCCGATGTGCTGTTGATGAAGGCCGAAGCGCTTATCATGCAAAATCAAATTGCAGATGACCTGATTAACCAAGTGCGGAATAGGGCAGGTTTGCCTTCGATTTCAGGTGCAGACTTGGAAGATTTAAAGCACGAACGGAGAGTAGAGTTTGCCGGGGAATATACAGATCGCCATACCGACTTAGTGCGTTGGGGAGATGCCCAATCGGCCTATGCCCAGCCTCAATTCGGGAGACAGCATGTCAACAAGGAGGACCCTGATTCTCCCTATAACATCGAAGAGGTGTGGCCGGCTAGACATTTCAACCCATCTATTCACCATGTATGGCCCATTCCACCGAACGATGTCAACAACGCGGGAATTGAGCAGAATGAAGGCTGGTAAACCTATCAAGAGGATTTTTAAAAGTAAAAGGGGTACCTCTGAGGTACCCCTCCCCACCTAAATGACTAACTAGCTTCCCTTTTATATCAACCAGTTGGGCTCCGAGCTAAACCGGTTCACAAAAAAGATAAACCAGTTTGGCTATTTTGTGAGCCGGCTCGGGTCTGAGCTGAACTAGTTTAGCCTTTTGGGAAACCAGTTTACTTATTAGCTGAGTAAGTCCAACTTTTTTTGTAAACCAGTGCAGTTCCAAGATCAAGCAGTTGTGGCTATTTTGGAACTTACTACCGGATCAGGTGAATTAGTTATTCTCTTATAGCTAGAGAATTATACGTCCTCATCCTTGTCATTCCCCGGTTTGGAATAGGATGGCGGATCGCTTGCTGGAAAGGTTTGCTCCAGTTCCTCATCAATTTCTTCCTCGCGGTTTTTTTTCTTTTCTTCAGGGATTGCCCTGTCTGATTCTGACCTATGTTGTTTTTCGTTATCCATGGTTATAGTGTTTGTGCAATTTGACTTGCGGGTTCTGCATTGAGAATAACGAAAATTGAGCCATAA
>DATGMS010000224.1:0-9303 GCA_035307285.1 Cyclobacteriaceae bacterium | reverse complement strand
ATTCTCTTCTTCTATTGGGGTGCTTCTTTTAATCATTTTTTGGGAGCCATGGGCGTCTCCTTTATCACCACAATCAATATCCTGATGATCGTGTTCGGGGCCGCATTCCTGTATGACACAATGGATAAAACCGGGATGATCAAGGCCATCAGCCATTCTTTGACGGACATTCATCCTTCCAAAGAACTAAGATTTTTCCTTCTAGCGATAGGATTGACCGCGTTTTTTGAAGGAGTGGCAGGCTTTGGAACGCCCGGCGCAATCGTCCCGCTGTTGCTGATTGCCATGGGCTTTAATGCGATACTTTCGGTGGCGGTGGTATTATTATTTGATGGCCTTTTTGCATACTTTGGCGCAGTAGGGACTCCTATTATCACTGGCCTCCAATTCCCATTAAACCTATCTGACACCGATAATCAATACATTGCCCTAATTTCTGCATCATTGGGGATTGTGGTGTTTTTTGTACTCCTGTTCTTTATTTTTTCCATCTACAAGCGGAGGCATGGCCCTTTAGCGTATAAAAGAAAAATCATTTTCCTATACCTATCCTTTGCCTTTCCCTTCTTCTTCTTCGCTTATTTTGCGCCGGAGTTAGCCACAGTCCTTGCCGCATTGATCATGCTGTCTTTTGCTGTACTTTACCTTAAGCCCAACAACGCCTCCATCGACTTCAAACCATGGATACCTTATGCTGTATTGGCTTTACTTCTTCTCCTTCCTAAAATCTTCTACCCGATTTCGCAATGGATCGGTTGGGAATTGGCTTTCCCTTCAATGTTTGGGACTACTATCCATTCTTCCATCAAGCCGTTACAATCGCCACTGATTCCCTTCCTTGTCGTCGGCATCGGAGTTACCCTTTTGAAAAAATCTAAAACTCTCTATATCAATAATTCATTAAAGAAAACAGCAAGTGTTTTTGTGGTCTTATTCCCCTCTATTGCTGTAGCGCAATTGATGATTAACTCCGGCGTGACAGCACCTTCTATGATAGAAAATATCGCCACCATGATGAGCAGACTAGGGCTTGGATACGTGATGGCAGCACCTATCCTAGGGGCAATCGGAACCTTTGTAACAGGTAGCACGACGGTTTCCAATATTGTATTCGGACCTTCGCAACTTCAAGCCGCAAACTATCTGAAGTTGCCCACTGTTTTAATCCTTTCGCTACAACTTTTGGGAGCGGCATTGGGAAATGCTATCTGCCTTTTCAATATCATCGCCGCCGCCTCGGTTGCTAACATTTCCGAATATAAAGAGGTATTAAAGCTAAATCTTTTACCTTCCGTCATAGCCTGTGTTTTATTTGGGTTGATGGGGATGCTAATCGTACTCTTCTTCATCTAGTAAATCCATAAATAAGCTGTTCCAGGTTCTTTCCCAAATTGAATCGTTATTTTGCCATTATGAAAATCCTGATTGTCGAAGATGAGCCCGATATGCGCCAAAGCCTTGTTCAGTCACTGGAAGAGGAAAAATACCTGATAGAAACTGCCAATGATTATGACTCTGCGCTGGAAAAAATAGGAGTCTATGACTACGATTGCATTTTGCTGGACATATCATTGCCGGGTGGCAATGGGCTGGATTTGCTGCGTGAACTAAAAAAGCAAAACAAAGCAGAAGGTGTCATCATTGTTTCTGCCAAAGACTCCTTGGACGACAAAATCAAAGGGCTGGATCTGGGAGCAGACGACTACCTTCCTAAGCCCTTTCACATGGCAGAACTGCATGCCCGGGTGAAGGCAGTATTCCGAAGAAGAAAACTTGATGGCCACCAGACCATTGAACTTGGCAATTTGAGCTTAGATCTTGCCTCTAGAACCGTAACCGTAGCTGACGCTGACCTAGTACTTAACCGCAAGGAATACGACATCCTCCTCTATTTGCTCACCAATAAAGATCGATTGGTACAGAAAACTTCCCTAGCAGAACACGTCTGGGGCGACTATATCGATGAGGCGGACAGCTTTGAATTTATCTATTCCCAGATCAAAAACCTGCGGAAAAAACTAAGAGATGCCCAAGCCAATATTGAAATCCAATCCATCTACGGCATCGGCTATAAACTTCATTTGAAATGAAATTGCTCCATTATACCAGTTTATGGTTTCTAGCGGCATTGTTCCTTATACTGCTGATATGGGCAGGATCGTTTTATTTTATCATGCTGGATGAAATCTATGACAGCATAGATGATGGCTTGGAAAACCAAAAATCATTGATCATACAAAAAGCCTCCGAGGATCCCAGTATACTCGGGCGGTTAGACTTTGATGAAAGCAATTATCAAATCAGGAAAATCCCTGCCGCACTGGCTGTAAACTATCGGGATGCTTATAGAGACACCCTGATGTATATGCAGGTGGAAGAGGATTTCGAACCGGTGCGACTATTGTCCACTGCTTTTGAATATAAGGGGGAGTACTACGAACTGTCCGTTATCACATCCATGGTGGAAGAAGATGACCTGATTGAAGACTTGCTCTATTCCTTGTTGGTGCTTTTTCTGGGAATTATTGCCAGCATGGTTATTTTGAACAACCTCCTGTTAAAAAAAATCTGGCAACCATTTTATCAATTACTGGAACGATTGAGGAATTTCCGTCTTGACGACCCGAAGTTATTTCATGCCCCCAACTCTCAAATCGAAGAATTTCGGCTTTTGGACAATTCCTTACAAAAACTGCTGGAAAGAAATGTCCAGACATTTAACGAACAAAAACAGTTTATCGAAAATGCCTCGCATGAACTTCAAACTCCCCTAGCAATCAGTTTGAACAAGCTGGAACTGATGGTCAACCACCCTATGGAAGAGGAGCAACTGGTTCTGGCGGCATCTGTAATGGACAATCTGGAAAGATTGATCCGGCTGAATAAATCGTTGTTGCTGCTGTCCAGGATCACCAATCAGCAATACGGCGCAGAAGAGGAAATCGATGTGAATTCGGTGGTGAAAAAAGCCTTGCATGACTTCTCGGATCAGGCCGACCATAAGATCATCCATCTGATCTTGGAGGAAAAAGGCCATATAAAGGCGAAAATGAACCCCGATTTGGCGCATATGTTAGTGGTAAACTTGCTGAAAAATGCCATTGTCCACAACCATCCCGGAGGTGAGGTGCAAGTCCTAATAGAAGACCAAGCATTCACGGTCAGTAACACGGGAAAAATGGAAGCATTGGATGAAAAGAGAATTTTTGAACGCTTCTACAAACAAGGGAGCAACGGCAGTTCTACCGGCTTGGGGCTGGCCATTGTAAAGGCGATTACGGACCTTTATGGTTTTAAGGTGGCGTATAGCTTTAATGGCCGGCATGAGGTTAGAGTAGAGGTGAGACGGCAGGTATGAGGAGCATCGAAATTCTGACTCTCATCTCCCGTCTTCCCAATTCTTTCCCGATTTGCACCCGTCATTTGTATCATCAAATAAATCTTAAACAAGAGAATCATGAAACTATTAGCATCCACTATTCTAGTACTAAGCCTCGCCGGCTGTTCATTATCCGACAATGATATTCCAACTTCTAAAGTACCCTCCGTGGTCAAAAATGCCTTTGAGCAACAGTACACTAACGCAGTAGATATTGAATGGGAAAAGAACAGAAAAAATTTTGAAGCAGACTTTGAAATTGCCAATATCGACTACACTGCCTTATTCAATCCGGAAGGCCAGCTGCTGATGGCCAAACAGGACATTCCCGAGACTGAATTACCTGCCGCTATAGCAGAAAAGATTGCCCTCGACTTTCCGGATTACTATATCGATGATGTAGATAGAATTACCATCGAGGGCCGAGTGCTGTACCAAGTAGAACTGGACGGAGCAATAAGAGATAAGAAGTTAGTCTATACCGAAGACGGACAAGAAGAAAAGACCTTTAGCTACTGGGATTAAATTCGAGAACACCTTATTTGCCCCGTATAAGCAACTCCTTTTGGCCCGACGATAGGGGACATAAACTAGGAGCATCTCTTTTTCTTTACTGGTCTAATAATTGCATCCTCAAATAAAAAAACTAAACAAAAATATCATGAAAATATTAGCAGCTTCTATTCTTAGCCTATCTTTAGTGGGCACCTCTGTAATGGCCCAGGATATCTCCGCATCGAAGGTGCCGGCAGCAGTGACTAGTGCATTTACCCAGGAGTACAGCAACCCGACCGATGTGGATTGGGAAAAGAAAAAGAAAAAATTCGAAGTAGAATTCGAAGTGGACGGCATTGACCACAAAGCATTGTATAACGCAGACGGTAAACTTCTGATGACCAAGCGGGATCTACATGAGGGGGACTTGCCTCCAGCAATCAACCAAAAAATTGCGGCAGATTATAACGGTTACACCATTGATGACGTAGACGAACTGATTGTAGAAGGAAAAAGCTATTATCAGGTGGAACTTGAGGGAACGTTACGAGACCGGAAACTTGTGTTTGGCGAGAACGGACAGGAGGCCCGCGGCGTTAAGTACTGGGATTAAAGCCGATTATTAAATTGTTAAAGAGACCTTTCGGGGTCTCTTTGCTATTCTCCATATTCACAACCACGGAACCATGAACCCCATAGCTACCATTATTGCCAGTCTGTCGTTATTTTGCGGATCTTTATTTATCCAAGATTCTCCTGAAGTTCCCAATGCCGTTAAGCATGTTTTCGCCCGGAATTTCGACGTCCCTTCGGGGGTCACCTGGAAGACAACCAAAAGCGGCTATGAAGTGGACTTTAGTTTGGCAGATGTGGCCCATTCAGCCCGTTATAATCCAAATGGAGAACTCCTTATGGTTAAGATGGCTTTGAATGAACAGGATTTACCTCCAGTGATCAGGCAGCGGATTATTGATGATTTCCGGCAATTTGAAATTGCTGATATAGATCAAATCAAAGTCGCCGACCGCCTGCTTATCCAGATAGTGCTGAGGGGGCTGTCCGAAGACAGAAAAGTAGTGTTTAATTCTGACGGAGAGATAGACAGTACTTTCCCTTTCTGGAACTGAACGCAAGGCCCCACCAGTACAGACCCTCTCGTTGTTTACGTCAGTTGCACCAGTTTTCGACCCTAATTGGGCCTTGGTCTGATAATTGCATTTCGTCATGCCAAATCCCAACATTTAGAAGAAATGCAAGTAATCGGTGAAATCATCAAAAAGGCCATAGACCTGGGTGAGAAACTTTCTGCATCCAAATCCCCAGTGGATGCCCAGCGTGATGTGTTAAAACATCTATTAGACAAGGCAAAAAACACTGCCTTTGGAAAGTACTACGGCTTCGAGCTGATCCTCGATTCCGAAGATACAGCCGCGGCTTTTGCCGCAAAAATCCCCTACCATGATTATGATGCGATCTATGGGGAATGGTGGAGCAAGATCAGGGAAGGTCACAAAGACATCACCTGGCCGGGAATTAACCAATATTTTGCCGTAAGCTCAGGGACCACAAGTGCAAGCAAATATATTCCGGTAACTGAAGAAATGCTTGAATGCATCCGAAAGACAGGAATAAAGCAGATCATGACCCTCTCAAAATACGACCTTCCCCCCGAATTCTTCGAGAAGCAGATCATGATGCTTGGCAGTTCTACCGATCTCAAGGAGAACAAGGGCTTCCTAGAAGGGGAAATCAGTGGCATCAGTGCCAGCAGAATCCCGTTTTGGTTTAAGAATTTTTACAAACCCGGCTTGGAGATCTCCTCTATCGCTAACTGGGATGAACGAATCCAAGCGATCGCGGAGCATGCCAAAGAATGGGATATCGGCAGTATCTCGGGTATCCCCTCCTGGATAGAGTTGATGATGAAAAAGGTGATTGATCATCATCAGGTTAAAAACATCCACGACATCTGGCCCAACCTATCCGTATACACCCCCGGAGGTGTGGCATTTGAGCCTCACCGTAAGAGCTTCGAGAAGTTGCTCGCACATCCTTTAGTCTATATCGACACCTATCTGGCTTCTGAAGGCTTTCTGGCTTTTCAGGGCAGACCCGACACTGACGCCATGGAACTGGTGCTGGACAACGGGATATATTTTGAGTTTGTGCCCTTTCACCCTGAAAATCTCACTGAAAGCGGAGCCGTCAATCCCGAGGCAAAGGTCCTGACCATTGATCAGGTAGAGGAAGGAAAAGACTATATCCTGCTGATCTCTACTGTTTCTGGGGCCTGGCGATATATGATCGGGGATACAGTAGCCTTTACCGACGTGGAGAAAGCGGAGATTAAAATCACCGGCCGCACCAAGTTCTTCCTCAACGTCGTCGGCTCCCAACTCAGCGTTCACCAGATGGATAAAGGTATCGAGGCTCTTCAGGAGAATTTCAACCTGATTGTTCCGGAATACACTGTAGCCGCAGTTCAGGTAGATGGGGAATATATCCATCATTGGTACCTCGGCATGGAAGAGGGCAAGGCCAACGAAGAAGAAGTCGCGCGCTTCCTGGACAATTATCTGCAGGACAACAATAAAAACTACAAGGTCGCCCGAAGCAAGGCTTTAAAGGACGTCAAGACCAGTATGGTTCCTGCCGAACGGTTTTATGATTACAATGAGAAACAGAAGAAGAAAGGCGGACAGGTGAAATTTCCCCGGGTAATGAAAGAGGAGGATTTTCGCAAATGGGAGGACTTTCTTCCCAGTTTATCCGACGAAAGGGCTACTTCCTAGCAAAATTTTTATACCCGCCTATCAACAGCGATAGGCGGGTAATTGCACATTTAGCCATACTTTTTTTTAGACGACCAACCTGGACGGTAACTACCAGAACCGTCATCATCCTACTTTAATAATTTATTAACGATCCACAGGCCTCCTCCCGGCTACGTAGGATCAGACCGCACCATTTCATTATTAAAAATTTTCTTTTAATTAATCGAAGTATTGCTAAATTTACGTAGAACTAAAACATCTGGCATCAAAGTTTTCATAAATCTGGAAAAAATAACATAAATCCTAGAATAAGGCTTCCGATCGGCCCTTGTTCTATTATTAAGGACCTATGAACTATCTATGAATTTTAAATAAATTGTTTATGATAAAACCCAAACACATGAAGAAGCTTCTTCAAAAAGATCCCTCCACAGTAAGAAATCGAAGACGACCAAGCTCTCGGTTTTTTTAAAAATTTTCCATCTCAGTAAATTCAGCTATTATGAAAAAAATCAGTACTAATTTCCTTCTACCCGGGATGCTGTTCTTCTTTTGCATGTTCCCCGTATGGGCACAACAGCAAATAAACGGTGTAGTATCAGATGCAGAAACGGGAGAAACCTTGCCCGGAGTCAATGTATTGGTGGTCGGTAGCACTACCGGAACCACAACCGATATCGATGGACAATATGTCATTTCCGTGCCTGCAAACGCTGCTCTTCAGTTCAGCTTTGTTGGGTTTGTGTCCCAAACCATCACCGTAGGCAACCAGTCCACCATCAATGTTGCCCTTCAGGCAGACTCACAAAACCTCGAAGAGGTAGTCGTCACTGCGATGGGAGTAAGGAAGGAGAGAAAATCCTTGGGCTACGCGTTCCAAGAAATTAAATCCACGGAACTTGTCGATGCCAGGGAAAACAACCTCGCCAATGCCTTGGTGGGCAAGGTTTCGGGCTTGCAGATCATGAGAAGCAGCAGTAGCCCAGCGGCTTCGTCCAAAATCATCCTTAGGGGTTTTAACTCCCTCACCGGAGACAACCAGCCCCTGATAGTGGTCGATGGCGTTCCACTGGCCAACTTCACCGGAGCAGCCAATAACGACTTCTGGAATCCGTCTGCCGATATGGGCAACGGCTTGGGAGACCTTAACCCGGAAGACATTGAATCCATGTCCGTATTAAAAGGCGGCGCTGCCTCTGCCCTTTACGGCTCCAGAGCTGCTAACGGGGTGATTCTTATTACCACCAAATCCGGAATGGCCCGCGAGGGCACAGGAATTAGCTATTCCGCTACGGTAGGTTTTGAGAATATCTTTATGCAGCCTGAACTGCAGAATTCTTACGGCCAAGGATCCAACGGCGTCCATGACCCCCTATCCGGCACTAGCTGGGGTCCAAAGATTGAAGGGCAGTCTATCCCTGACTGGACCGGGAGTTCACAGCCGTTCCGTGCGTATGACAACCTGGGGAATTTCTTCCGAACCGGAAGCAACACAACCCACAATCTTTCATTCCAGCAATCGCTATCCAAAAACACCACCATCTATTCATCAGCCAACTACCTAAGGGACAACAGCAAAACCCCCGGCGTGACCTTAGACAGGATCAACTTGATGACTAGAGTCACTTCCAACTTCGGCCCAAATGAAAGATGGACCACCGACATCAAGGTGCAGTATATGAACACCGAAGCCAACAACAGGCCCGTCGGAGGCAGCAACTCAGGCAACTATTATGGCACCATCCTTAATATGCCCAACACAGTCGATGTGGCGTCGCTTAAACCAGGAATGGACCAATTAGGCGTAACACAGGTATGGTACAATCCTCAGTCTGGACAGGTCAACCCCTACTGGGCCGCCAACAACAGGCTAAACCAAGACGTGAGGAGCAGGTTCCTGATGAATGCCAGTGTGAAATACCAGTTCACCGATTGGTTAAACGCCCAGTTTCAAGGCGGTTCTGATATTTTTACCACCAAAACCACCAGCAGGACCTATACCGGCGCGCCTATCAATCCAAGCTACAGCATAGGCTTCGACCAGTTTCACGAAAACAATTATATCGTTAGCCTTAATGCCGTCAAGGATGAGCTGTTCGGGAAGTGGGGCGGATCTGCCTCTGTCTATGGCCAACTGATGACAACAAGTTCTTCTGCTTTGAGCGGGAATGCAGGAGAGCTGGAAGTACCGAATTTATTCTTCCTAGGAAACTCCGTCGGCTTACCGGGAATAGGTGAAAGCTACCGCAGGAAGCAGATCAATTCCCTCTTTGCCACCGCTGAAATCAATTATGACAAATTCTGGTATGTGAATGTCACCGGAAGAAATGACTGGTCATCTGCGCTAGGTCCCAATAACAGGAGCTTCTTTTATCCCTCTGTTAGTACCTCTTTGGTCGTCAGTGAAATGATCGGCAAGACCGGAGGAACCATTCCCAACTGGATGGATTTTGCCAAAATACGCGTTTCTTATGCAGAAACAGGCGCTGACTTAGCACCCTACCAAATATTCAATGTGTACGATATTGGCAGAGACCCCAGAGGATATACCGTGGCGAACAGAAGAAATACACTGTTCAACGAAGACATCCAAAGCGAGCTGGTAAAGTCATTTGAGGCAGGCTTTGACATGGGCTTCTTCGACAATCGGTTCGG
>DATGMS010000223.1:0-14277 GCA_035307285.1 Cyclobacteriaceae bacterium | reverse complement strand
TGTGCCTCTGCTACCAATGCCTTAATCGATGCATTTAATTATATCCGGTTGGGCAAAGCCAATATTTTTATTACAGGCGGCTCGGAAGCCGCTGTTACAGAAGCGGGAATCGGGGGTTTTAATGCCATGAAAGCCCTCTCCCAGCGCAACGACTCCCCTTCTACTGCCTCCAGGCCTTTTGACAAAGATCGGGATGGTTTTGTACTTGGGGAAGGTGCAGGTGCTATTATTCTTGAAGAATATGAACATGCCAAAGCACGAGGTGCGAAAATTTATGCAGAACTAGTGGGCGGCGGTATGACCGCTGATGCCCATCATATCACGGCTCCCCATCCGGAAGGAAGAGGTGCAAGCAATGTTATGAAGTTTGCTCTTGAAGATGCAGGAATGGTTCCGGAAGACATTGACTATATCAATGTACACGGCACATCTACCCCATTGGGTGATGTAAGCGAAATCAAAGCCATACAAAGGATCTTCGGCGAGCACGCTTACAAATTAAATATTAGTAGTACAAAATCGATGACGGGCCACTTGCTCGGTGCGGCCGGGGCAGTAGAAGCAATCGCTGCGATCCTTGCGATCCAGCATGATGTGGTTCCTCCCACCATCAATCACTTTACAGATGATGAAAGTTTGGACAACCGGTTAAACCTAACTTTTAACAAAGCACAAAAACGAGAAATTAGAGCTGCATTAAGCAATACTTTTGGATTTGGAGGGCATAATTGTTCGATCATCTTCAAAAAAAATCTGGAGTAGATTGAAAGTATTACGTTTACTCGGGCTTCATAAGCTTATTTACAGCAAAAAGGATAAAAGGCTTGCAGCTTCTATCGGTCTGATAGTGGGTAGCAAGCCTTTAAATTTATCATTATATAAACTTGCCTTCAAGCATTCCTCGGCAGCAGAGGATAATAAAAGCGGTATAAAGATGTCCAATGAACGTTTGGAGTTCTTGGGGGATGCCGTCTTGGGTGCCATTGTGGCCGAATATTTATTCTTAAAGTTTCCCTACCGGGATGAAGGCTTTTTGACGGAAACCAGATCCAGGATCGTAAACAGGGAATCCCTAAACCAGGTGGGGCAAAAAATCGGCCTTGCGAAAATCGTAGAGTCAGACTTGTCAACTAAAGGGCTTTACAGCCACAAATCCATCTACGGTGATACACTGGAAGCGTTAGTCGGTGCAGTATATTTGGATTGGGGATATATCTTCTGTAGGAAATTTGTTTACAACAGGATCATCATGCCCCACTTCGACCTCGACGACATTATCAATACCACCATCAATTTCAAAAGTAAAGTGATTGAATGGGCCCAAAAAGACAACCGCACCATTGATTTTGTACTTATTTCTGTATCTAGAAGCCAACGGTTCAAGGAATTTGTGGTGGAATTAAACATTGACGGAGAAGCTTACGCAGAAGGCAAAGGTGCCACCAAGAAGAAAGCGGAACAGGAGGCGGCTAAAAATGCGTCTGAAAAGTTAAATTTGATGGTCTAAACATTCTACCCTTTTATTGCCCACAGCCTTAACTCAACTATTAATGCCTACTTTAAAAATTGGAGGAGCCACTGTTAACCAGACTCCTTTGGATTGGGAAGGTAACTTTCAAAATATCAAAAGAGCTACCCAGCAGGCCAGGAAGCAAAAGGTTGATCTTTTATGCTTTCCCGAATTAAGCATTACAGGGTACGGTAGCGAAGATCTTTTTCTGAGCAACTGGTACGTAAAAAAAGCACTGGAATACATCCGAAAAGCCATCACTTTAAGTGATGGCTTGACTATTTTTATAGGTACTCCATTGAAGGTGAATAGGAAGCTTTACAACACAATGGCTGTCATCGAGGATGGGGAGTTAATTTCTTTTGTTGCCAAACAGAGTCTGGCAATAGATGGACTGCACTATGAATATCGATGGTTTGAGCCTTGGAAGCCTGGAGAGGTTTTGTCCGTTGAATTTTTTGGGAAGGAGATTCCCGTTGGAGACATCATCTATGAGAAAAAGGGCATTAGGTACGGATTTGAGATCTGTGAGGATGCGTGGCGGGGGGAGCATAGGCCTGGGTACCGGCTTAAGGACCGCGGGGTAGACCTGATATTTAATCCCAGTGCGAGCCACTTCGCAATGGGCAAGAGTCTGCTCAGAGAGGAGCTTGTAAAAGAGAGTTCTGACTTGCTTGGTACTACTTATTTCTACGTAAATTTATTGGGAAATGAGGCCGGTAGGGTAATCTTTGATGGAGAGATATTGGCTGCTGCCGATGGGAGGCTTTTACTTAAAAACAAGTTGCTATCATTTAGGGATTACGAACTTCGTACCTTTATTTTAAATGATGGGCCTTCAGAAGACATAGACATTGGCGAGTCATGCCATAACAAAAACGAAGAATTTGTTCAAGCGACCTCGCTGGCTCTTTTTGATTACCTGAGAAAAAGTAAAAGCAAAGGTTTTGTATTATCGCTCAGCGGCGGTGCCGATTCCTCCTGCATTGCTGTTCTGGTCGCAGAGATGATCAAAAGGGCGATTGAAGAGCTGGGGGTGATAGCGTTCTTAGCGAAGATTCATTCAAACTACAAGCCGACCAGTTCAGATCCTGTAAAAGAAATTCTCGGGCAATTGCTGTTCACCGCGTATCAGGGATCCCGAAATTCCTCAGCGGATACCTTTGAAAGTGCCCGCCACCTCGCTGATAGCATTGGCGCAACTTTTTACCATTGGGAGATTTCTGAAGAGGTAGAATCTTATACCCGTAAAATTGAAGCGGCTCTGGGAAGAACCATATCTTGGGAACAAGATGACATCGCCCTACAGAATATCCAGGCCAGGGCCAGATCCCCTATCATCTGGATGTTGGCCAATATCAAAAATGCATTGCTGCTGACGACGTCTAATAGAAGCGAGGGAGATGTGGGCTATGCGACGATGGATGGGGACACAAGTGGTAGCCTCTCCCCCATTGCTGCCGTCGACAAATTCTTCTTGTTAGAATGGCTTAAATGGGCTGAGTCAGAATTGGGATACCACGGCCTGAGCCGGGTCAACGCCCTGAAGCCAACGGCGGAGCTGCGACCCTTGGATAATAAGCAGACAGATGAAGACGATCTTATGCCCTATTCTGTCATCGTAGAGATTGAACAATTGGCCATCCGTGATAGAAGATCGCCGATGGATATCTATCTCATTCTCAAGGAGGAACTTGATCTGGACGCTAAGCAACTTAAGGACTTCATTAACAAATTCTTTAAGTTATGGTCGAGAAACCAGTGGAAAAGGGAAAGAATTGCGCCTTCATTTCATCTGGATGAATTCAATGTTGACCCAAAAACATGGTATCGATTTCCAATTCTTTCAGGAGGTTATGAGGAAGAATTAAGGGAATTGGATGTGATGGAAGAAGAATAAATATAACTTAGCAAAAAAATAAATAAAGATGATCCATAGTATTTTAGATTATGTAGTCTGGAGCCCCAATCCGGCAGTTTTTCCTGGCTTTGAAAGATTAAGGTGGTACAGCTTGCTTTTTGCTCTCGGGTTTATAATTTCTCAGCAAATTATTATTTACATCTTCAAAAAAGAAGGCCATGATGAAAGGTTGGTAGACCGTCTCACCATTTACATGGTAATAGCCACCATATTAGGGGCTCGTTTAGGACATGTCTTTTTTTATGAACCGGAAAAATATTTAAGCAGCCCACTAGACATCCTGAAAGTATGGGAGGGCGGCTTGGCTAGTCATGGGGCAGCCATTGGCATTCTGTTCGCATTGTGGCTATATGCGAGAAAAGTCCCTACCCAAAACTACCTATGGGTGGTTGATAGAATTGTAATCGTCGTGGCTATGACAGGCGCTTTGATCCGTATCGGTAATCTGATGAACTCGGAAATAGGCGGAAAACCAACCGGCACGGATAGTGGTTTTGTATTTGCGAGGGACACTGAGGAAATTCTCGAAACCCTCAAGCTTCCAATCGAGAAGATAGAAGCGTATGAGCCAGAAGATAGACAAAGTGAATTGACCGGAAACGGTATTGTCCCCGTTAATTTCGATATTCAAGTCACTAAGGGAGGCTATGAGGAACAGGATCTAAGAACAGCCATCGAAACAGATGTCAAATATGTTCTCACACAATTCAGCAGTTCCAAAGACTATCTATATGAAGACCCGAGTACTCCTCTCAATTATACTTTAACAGATAAAGGAAGCCATTACTTGGTAACGGTTCAAACTTTTGGGATCACCAAATATCCAACCCAAATCTATGAGGCACTTTCTTACTTTTTGATTTTCCTCTGTTTGCTGGCTGGATGGTTTAAGTACAAAGAGCAGTTACCCGATGGATTGTTTCTCGGGCTTTTCCTGATTTCTGTATTTGGTATGCGCTTTGTTTGGGAGTTTCTTAAAGAAAATCAGGTAGAATTTGAGGAAGATCTGGCTTTTAACATGGGGCAGAGCTTGAGCATTCCACTGGTGATTGCGGGAATAATTCTGGTAATTTATGCTGTCAAAAACGGCCTTAAACCAAAAAATATCTAAGGGACAGGGTCATGACCCTGACCACCCCAAGGATGGCATCGAGAGATTCTCTTCATGCCTAGCCACCCTCCATGAAAGATACCATGCTTTAAAATTGCTTCCTTCATGTATTGGCTGCACGTTGGGGTGTATCTACAAGATCTTGGTAACAATGGGGATACAAGATATTGATAAAATAATACCGGTAAAATAGCTGTTTTTCTTAGTAGGGACTTCAAAATTTCTGTTAGAAAGGATAATTACAGTATATTACCAAGTTGCTTACATAATAATAACCATTAACATTGGACAGCTATTGAAGTTCATTTCTCGGCTAATAAATTTATTTATTTTTATAGGCGTTGTTCTTCCCTGGCCTAAGCATTCTTTCGCTCAGGAATTTACTGTTACGGAGATCGACTCTGTAACAGTCAACCAGATATTTATTGTAGGAAACGAAAAAACCCAACGAAACGTCATTTTAAGAGAAATGGACATTGTGGAAGGCGCTAGCTATCCATGGAAGGGTTTTACAGAACTTGTCAACGGCGATCAAATAAAAGTATATAACCTTCAGCTCTTCAACTCTGTTAATATAACTCCTTTATTTACAGATAATAATCAAGTTGAACTTCTAGTGTCGGTAAAAGAAAGATGGTACGTTATTCCCAGCATAGATTTTGGCTTGGCGGACAGGAACTTTTCCGAATGGTGGATCAACCAAAACCGAGATCTATCTCGTGTAAATTATGGTCTTAGATTAAGCCATAACAATGTCGGAGGACGTAATGAAAAGCTCAGAGTCGCTGGGCAAATAGGCTTTACACAAGCCTTCAATATAACTTACTCAAAACCGTATATTGATAGAGAACAGCTTCACGGCTTGTCTGCAAGATTTAATTATTCTGCCAACAAGAATGTTGCTATCAAGTCTGTAGGCAATAAGCAAATTTTCTATACCAATCCAGACGAGGATGTTTTAAGAAAAAACCTGAATACTAGCCTGACCTACACTTACAGGGGAAGTTTTTACAATTTTCATTTTCTAACTCTCGGGTTCAACCTCACCAGCATTCATGAAGATGTCTTGGCTGAGAATCCAAGTTATTTCCTTCATGACGATACAAAAATGAGATACTTCTATACGGAATATAGCTTTAAACATGATAGAAGGAACAATGTGGCATATGCCACAGATGGAGAGTTGTTAAATATCGGAGTGACGCGTTATGGCTTATTCGCCCATGACGATGTGAATGAAACAGAAATATCCTTGGTAGCTAATAAGTATTTTCCTTTAAAAAACAGATTTCATTGGGTTTCTGGCGTATCCTCCTCTTTTTATCTAAGTCCGTCCCAGCCTTACGCATTGGTACAAGGTATAGGGTATAATCCTAATTTTATAAGGGGGTTCGAAGTGAATGTAATAGAAGGACATCAGACGGTGGTGCACAAAAACAGCGTTAGGTATGAGCTTTTCAATGTCACCTATGACATTTCCCAATTTATGCCGATTGATGAATTTTCACATTTTCCGATCCGAGGCTATATCAGTGCAAACTTTGACCATGGGTATGTCAACGATAGGAATCGCCTTCCTGAGAATTCACAGTTAACCAACACCTACCTATACGGTTACGGTTTAGGCCTAGATTTAGTGACGTTCTATGACCAAGTGTTTAGATTTGAATATTCGGTCAATAGTATGGGAACCGGCAGCTTTTTTATCAACGTCAAGGCTCCCTTATAATTTTTTCCTGCAGGTCTTCTTTTTTATTGAATTTTGTTGTAAGTTGATAGAGCCAATTAAACTTCTCATCTTCAATTTTTTACGAGATGAAACGTCTTTGTATCCTTCCGTGTTGCAATTTGTTTTTGATCGTCTGCTTCAATACGTGGAGTCAAAGCGGTACTGAGACTTTCCCAACCGGAGCAAGAAGTATGGGTTTGGCCAATGCCCACGTGACGCTTGAAGATGGCTGGAGTATTTTTAATAATGTGGGCGCTATGGGGAGGCTAGAAGCCACTCAAGCGAACTTTGGCTATGATCACCGTCTGGGAATGAAAGAGCTCACTACACTGGCCGCAGGCGCTTCGCTAGTCCGGGAGTTTGGGGTGTTGGGGATTAGCCTTTCACATTATGGGGGACAACTATTCCATCAGCAAAATATAGGCATTGGTTTTTCGAATACCTTAGGAATCGCTAGCTTCGGGTTTAAGTTAAATTACCTCCAAAGCAATATCGAAGGCTTTGGAAGGAGCGGCAGCCCAATCTTGGAGTTTGGCGGGGTCGCCAGTTTAGGACCAAATCTACTTTTTGGAGCCCATGTTTACAACTTCAACCGGGCCAGGTTTAGCAAAGTATCGCAGGATTTTTTGCCCACAGTTATCAAAGGGGGACTCTCCTACAGGACTTCCGGTAAACTAATGGTTAATGTGGAAGCTGAAAAGGAAATTGTTTTACCACCGCAATTTAAAATGGGCCTCGAATACAACCTGCTTCAGAAGTTCTGGGCCAGATCAGGTATCCATACCAACCCCAACAATATCTTCTTCGGTATGGGTTTTAAACCAAGGCAATTTCACATTGATTATGCCCTCAGCCAAAACTACAGGTTGGGTTATACACATCATTTTTCCTTTAACTACCTTTTTCATGCGGAGTGAAAAAGGTGATTCACATATTAACGGCGTTGATATTGCTCCTCTCCCTGCGGACCAACTCCCAGACGGTGGCCAAGAGGGCAATAGATATGGAATCCTTTATAGAAGAACTTTTTGCCATGCAGGAGGATGAGCTTGACTACGAGGAGCTTTATGAAGGTCTGCTCCAACTTTACCTTACTCCGTTGGACCTTAATAGAGCCAGTGCCGAGGAGCTGCAATCTCTTTATATCCTCAATCCACTCCAGATCAACGAATTCATGGATTATAGGAGAAAATACGGACACCTTTTGACCTTATATGAACTTCAGGCTGTTCCAGAATTTAACATGGAGACCATTTATCGGCTGTTGCCTTTTGTGCATGTCGAAGACGGGGAAAGGAAAGCCAACCTCCCTTTCACGCGACGGCTTGTTACCGAGAAGAACGCGTATTTTATGTTGCGTCAAAGTCGGGTTTGGGAAACCCGGAAAGGTTTTACGGCACCGGACACTTTAAGCGACGGTTCACTTGGTACCAGGTATTTGGGTGACCCTCATAATGTATATGCCCGGTTTAGGATCCAGCATCTTCAGGATTTTAGCTTGGGATTCACCATGGACAAAGATGCCGGTGAACAGTTCCTATGGGAACCTTCCACCAAGCGTTATGGATTTAATTTTCTGTCTTACCATTTTACCTTATATCAGAAAGGAAAATGGAAAACCATAACCGTTGGTGATTATCAGGCACAATTCGGTCAAGGTCTCGTCTTCGGATCCGGGTATTCTCCAGGGAAAGGAGCAGAAGCCATTACCACGGTGAGAAGAAGTTCGGTCGGTCTTAGGCCTTTTACCTCCGCAATGGAGTTTGGCTTTTTTAGAGGAGGAGCCGCCACCTACTCCATGGGGAACTTCGAGCTTACTGCGCTCTATTCAAATGCCCCACGGGACGGAAACGTCCAATCCCTGACCGATACTTTAGAAAGCCAAGAAGACTATATTAGTTCTTTAATCACTAGCGGCTACCATCGTACACCAACCGAAATAGCCAACAAATCCAAGGCGAGGGAAGAGAACATTGGAGGAAACATCACTTATAAAAACAGGGGCGGCGATTTTCAATTGGGCCTAAATGCTCTTTATTCCACCTATAGTCAGCCTTTCCTTAGGGCAGACCGGATTTACAATGGATTTGAATTCCGCGGCAAGAGCAACACTATCCACAGTGCTTATTTCTCTTATAATTTTCAAAACTATTTCTTTTTTGGAGAGACCGCTCGATCTAAAAGCGGGGGAATAGGGTCGATCGTAGGTTTGATGTCCAGCCTTACACCTCATTTCGACCTTTCTTTTCTATGGAGGAATTTTGACAGAAACTTTCACAGCTTCTACGGCAATGCTTTTTCAGAAGGCTCCCGGCCTATTAATGAAAAAGGCGTTTACCTCGGTCTCACCTACCGACCCAGTAGGAAGATCTATTGGAATGGATATATTGACCGGTTCTTTTTCCCATGGCTCAGATTCAGGGCGTACGCCCCCTCCGATGGCTATGAATGGCTCAACAGGCTTACGTTCTCGCCTAGCAGAAATATAAATCTGTTTGTACAAATAAGGGAGGAAGTAAAGGATAGAAATGCCCCCTGGGAGGAGGGGGCTGCAGGCGGATATCGGCTCGATGCCGGCAAAAGAAGAAATTATGTCACCAGTCTCGATATGAAAGTGGATAATCGCTGGAGTATACGATCCCGTGTGCAGTTCAGTTCATATGAATTTAATGGCCGAAAAACCAAAGGATTTGCCATTCTGCAGGACATAAATGGAGACTGGGAAAAGTTCCGGCTGAGTGGAAGGATTGCCCTGTTCGACACGGAGGATTATGAAAACCGGCAATACATTTATGAGAAAAATGTGCTGTGGGCTTTTTCTATTCCCAACTATAATGGTCAAGGTATGAGGTACTATCTTCTGGGCCAGTACAAAATCAACAGGAAGCTGACTATTTGGGCGCGTTGGGCAAGAACATCTTTTACTGATAGAAAGGAAATCGGTTCAGGGCTTCAGGCGATCCAAGGAAATAAATTCAGCGAAACCACCGCCCAGTTACGTTATCAGTTCAACCAATGAAAGGTAACCAGCGGCTGCACGGAGAAAATTAAAGTTTGAGGTTTCAAATGTCTTCTTCGGCATCACCAATGATATTGCCGTGCTTATCTACTTCCTTTACTTCAATCCTTACCGCCTGTTTAATGGGAATGACATTTCCTCCTGATTTCTTGGCAATATAGTAGGTCACTTGAGCTCCAAACAAGAAGATAACCACCGAATAATACACCCAGATCAATACCACTACCAAGGAACCTGCCGCTCCATATGCGCTGCCCAGATCACTATTCCCCATGTAAATGCCAATTAAATACTTACCCAAAGCAAATAGAAGCATAGTGACGAAAGCACCCAACCATACGTCCTTCCACTTCACTCGCGCATCAGGGAGAATCTTATACATTAAACCAAAGATCACCATCAATAATGCCTGAGAAAAGATAAAATTGGTTATTGTCACCAACATGGCATTAGTGCCGTTAAGGAATTGTGCCAAGTAATCAAATAGCACCACAATCATCGCATCCACCACCAAGGAAACCAATAAGACAAAGCCGATGGATGCCACCATCGAAAAGCTGATCAGACGGTTCATGATAAACTTAATATAGCCCTTGTTTGGTTTGGGTTTGATATGCCAGATGTGATTGATGCTGTTTTGCAAACTGACGAAGACGGTGGTGGCACTAAAGGCCAAAACCCCTATCGCTATAATCCTTGCAACAAACCCTTTAGTGTCACTCGAAACATTTTGAATAATACCATCTAAAGTTTGGGCCGTTTCGGGTCCCGACAAATCCGAGACCTGGCTCAGTAATTCATTTCTTACAGCATTGTCATCAACATAAAATGCGGATCCTATATTTAAAATAATAATGAGCAGAGCGGGCATGCTAAAAATTGTATAAAAGGCCGTGCTCGCCGCAAATGTCATTGAATCGTTGTTTCCAAATCCAACAATGCTGTCCTTAATAATTTGAAAAACAGTTAATTTTTTTACTCTTCTTAGCATATTTGATTGGATTATGAAAAAAAAATCTAAAGTTGATCTTGCCGGCAGAAAACATCAAATTCCATTCCTAAAATCAAAAAGATGAGTGCTGGCGAAAATGTTAAAAGGATATCCGTCAGTTCGCTAATTGCAAAATGATTCTTCATCTTACTCCATTCTCTGGAAATTTTGGAGTTACGGTTCTACCGAAGTCCTTCATGATTTCAATGTCTTTATCCATATCTCCGGAAGGGATTATCATTGGGCCAACGCCTGCCTCTTTTAATTTGTAGTCCAAATAGCCCATGACCACCGGAACCTCGGCACCCATCGCAATATGGTAAAAACCGGTTTTCCATTTTGGGGCATAGCTTCGGGTTCCTTCAGGAGTGACCATCATTACCAGTTCATCCCGCTCCTTGAGCATACTGATCATTGCCTGGGTATAAGTTTGCTTCTTTTTTCCTGCACCTCTTTTTCTGTCGATGGCAATGCCTCCAACTCCCTTTATAATCCACCCCAATGGTCCTACCATTATTTCTTTTTTGATAGTAAACTTGACAGGGACATTCAATATATAAAAAGCAGCCCTGGCATATATTAGATCCCAGTTGCTCGTATGCGGGACGGCGATCAAAACGGCCTTTCTTAACCCTTCCGGCCATTTCCCCACCACCTTCCATCCACTGATCCACAGAATAAAACGCGCCAATAATTTCATTTATCTTATAATATTTTAATTCACCTTGCCACCAAAACGGACCACCCGTTTCTAGATGATGGTACGAAACACCATTCGCTGTTAAAGAAGAAAGTTAGCCCTCCTTTTTAATATTGCCTAATTCAAATAGCGTGAAATTTGCCCCCAAATAACTTAAGGTCTCGCGATAGCCTGCCTCAAATATTTCCTTGGCTCTCTTTATATCAAAAACCCCGAAGTGGGCAAGTCCTTGAGGTTCAATAAAAAAATCACATCTTGGCTTTCTGTTATAAACATTGCAGTTCATGGCCATAATTACAGATCGCTCTATCATTTTTTTCATGTTGGTGACATCTGTTACCTCAGGTAGCTGATTGCAGTTAACCCCAATAATAATATCACATTTGTCCTCTAAAGGATCGATGGGCATATTGTTCAAAACGCCACCGTCCACATAGAGGGACTGGTTGATAGTTATGGGATCAAATATCCCCGGAATACAGGTAGATGCCATAAGGGGTCGGATAATTTCTCCCTCTGAAAAGTATTCGATGCGTCCTTTCGAAAGGTTCGTGGCTGCAATAGTCAAAGCTGTTTTTAATTCCGAAAAATCGTTAGTCTTGATATGTTGGCTATAGAGGGGCTCAATTACGTCCATTTTCAAAATTCCTCTCCAACTGATGGCTGGACGGAGAAATTTAAAGAAGTTCGTGTTTATGATCAATTCAAAAATGTCATCAGGGGTATAACCATAACAATATAGCGTGCCTACAATCGCTCCCGCACTGGTACCCGATACGTGGTTGGGGTAGATTCCGGCCTCGTTCAATGCTTTAAGCACCCCCAGGTGGGCTACCCCTCGTACCCCACCGCCGGACAATGCAATACCTATTCTCCTCGCATTTGATTTCACAGATGCACCATTTTTAGCCCGTTCACCTATTCCTTAACCACGCCCATGGCGCAAAACTTCTCGATTCTTTGTTCCATCCTTGCCTCAGGTGACAGCTGGTCTAGTTCCTGTAAGGCCTCAAGAAGAGTTGCTTTTAAGGTATTGGCCATGGCCTTCATGTTTTTGTGGGCACCACCCAAAGGTTCACTGATGATCCCGTCAATGAGATTGTTCTTTAGCATATCAGGGGCCGTGAGCTTCAGTGCCTCAGCCGCCTGCTCCTTGTAGTCCCAGCTTCTCCACAGGATAGAAGAACAGGATTCGGGTGAAATCACTGAGTACCAAGTGTTTTCCAACATAAATACCTTATCCCCGATTGCAATGCCCAGTGCGCCTCCGGATGCTCCTTCCCCGATAATTACGCAGATGACAGGCACCTTCAGGTTGAACATTTCTTTAAGGTTTCTGGCTATGGCCTCTCCCTGTCCTCTCTCTTCCGCTTCTATACCTGGAAATGCACCTGGAGTATCTATCAAAGTAATAATGGGTTTTCCGAATTTTTCGGCCATTTTCATCAGCCGGAGCGCCTTGCGGTAACCCTCTGGATTGGCCATTCCAAAGTTGCGTTCCTGCCTTTGCTTAGTATTCCTGCCTTTCTGCTGGCCGATAAACATCACAGATCTTCCATTAAGATCCCCTAACCCCCCAATCATCGCTTTATCGTCCCCTACATTCCTGTCTCCATGAATTTCGATGAAATCCTTGGTCATCTCGTAGATATAATCCAAGGCATAGGGCCTATCGGCATGCCTGGAAAGCTGTACCCGTTGCCAACGGGTCAGATTCTGGAATGTTTCTTTTTTCAAAGCTTGTATCTTTTCTTCCAAGGAATGTATATCTGCGGATAAATCAATATTTCTCCCCTTCGCCAAATCTTTCATTTCCTGAAGCTTAAGCTCCAATTCAGCAATGGGTTTTTCGAATTCTAATACCATATCAAGTGTGTTGAACCTGGGCAAAGATAAAAAGATATTTCCTAAGAAAGATTATTTGGTTTTTGTTTCTTGATATTTCTCTGGCGAATTGCCCCTACAGTTGGATCCGCGATCGACTCCTGAGACAGAAATTAAAACCGTTGGGCGCTGCGACCCCAAAGGACATCAGTGGCACATCTCGCCTATCGGTTAATCGCTTAGACTATGAAGGAACAAAAAATCACATAATTACACGAGGGAGCCTGTATTCCTGGGAAATGAGCAAGAGCGCTAAGTGGCTTTTGTTTGATTAAGGCCTTACCGGTTGTCTTCTTTTATAAAATTAACCTAACTTGCTTCGATTTAATCAACCAAATTATTCTATGAAAAAACTACCTGTACTGTTTTTACTTATGGCCATGATGGCGGCTTGTGGCACCGCTTCCCAAGAACAAGCTGAAAATGAAGAGCAAGACGAATGGATCCAGCTTTTTAACGGAAAGGATCTTGAAGATTGGAAGGTGAAGATTGCCAAACATGAACTGAACGACAACTTTGCCAATACTTTTAGTGTTGAAGACGGTGTGATCAAGGTGAGATATGATGGCTATGAGGATTTTGAAAGAAAATATGGCCATATGTTCTATAAGGACCCTTTTTCCGCCTATAAATTACGAATCGAGTACCGTTTTGTGGGCGAACAGGCACCTGGAGGTGAAGGCTGGGCTTTTCGCAATAGCGGTGCCATGCTGCATGGCCAGTCTCCAGAAAGCATGACCAAAGACCAGGATTTCCCTATCTCTATTGAAGGTCAGTTATTGGGGGGTGACGGTACCAATGAGCGGACGACCAGCAACCTTTGCACCCCAGGCACCAATGTTGTCATGGATGGCGAGCTGTTTACCCCACATTGTGTCAATTCCAACTCAAAGACCTACCATGGCGACCAATGGGTCACAGCAGAATTTATTGTTTTAGCAGATTCAGTGATCCATCACTTGGTAGAAGGCGACACAGTATTGACCTATTACCAGCCCCAGATGGGCAGCGGAAATGTATCCAATCATGACCCTTCGGTTAAAAAAGATGGAGAATTGATAAAGGAAGGTTATATTTCCCTGCAAAGTGAAAGCCATCCCGTGGAATTCAGGAAAGTTGAGCTATATGATTTGGCGTCTTATATGAATGACCCTGAAAAGCTTAAAGAAGTACTCAGGAATCTGGACTAGCAAGTTGAGACTTCTTGATTAACTTAATAACCCAGTAACTCACAAATTGGTTACTGGGTTATTAAGTTATTAGGTAAGAGCTAGACCCTTACACCTGTGTTTCCGCCTCCATTGAGTGTTAGATCAACTGGCTTATTTTCCTTCCATGCACCTCCCGTAAAGTCAGGAACTTCGATGGAATTGGATCGGTTGGCCACAGACCATTCGCTTAACGGTGCAATA
>DATGMS010000222.1:0-5449 GCA_035307285.1 Cyclobacteriaceae bacterium | reverse complement strand
ATATTTCCCGTGGGAAAATCGATATGATAGATGCTGGAGAGGATCAACTGGAGTGGGCTGCCTTTGGCACCGACCACCAGATCAATGCCTTGGGCATCCTTGGTCATTTTGTTTTCGAACTGATCCTGCACGAGGAGCAATACGGTGAAAATAGCCAAGCCCAAAGCCAAGAGCAAAATGTTCAAAGCGGTATTTAGCGGCTTGGAGACAAGATATTTCCACGTGAGTTTTAGCATATTCATATTCTACCTCCCATGATAATGTGGCGGGCAATATGTTCTTTGACCCGTTGGTCATGGGTCACAATGATCAATACCGCGTTTAATTTCCTGGCCTGTGTCTGCAATAGTCGGATCACGGATTGGGCGTTTTCGTCGTCTAAGCTGGCCGTGGGTTCGTCCGCGAGGATGAGTTTGGGGGTATTGGCCAAGGCCCTTGCGATAGATACACGCTGTGCTTCCCCTTCGCTAAGGGTGGATACATTTGCCGTTTTTTTATCTGACATACCCAGCTCTTCCAATAAGGAATCCACTTTATGGGTGGCTTTTTCTCCTACAAAGAAATTAGCCAGTCGGATATTTTCCTCCACGGTTAAGGGTTTAAGTAGATGGGGCTTTTGAAAAACGATTCCGATATTCGCTCCCCTGAATCTATCCAAGACTGCCCCTTTTAAATTATAAAGAGAAACCCCATTGATCACTACTTCTCCCTGATCAGGTGGAAGCAGGCCCCCAAGGATATTCAAAATGGTAGTTTTTCCGCTTCCGGATTTTCCCAACAGAAGAAGCTCGTCCCCAGCAGAGAGCGAGAGATCCTCGATGGCAAATTCTCCTGAAGCGTTGTATTGAAATTTGATATTGTGTGTGCGTAACATTTATTTGGTTTTCTTAACGGGGATTTCCACTTTAAAGGTGGTTCCTTTCTTAGGCTCGCTTTCAAAACTAATCTTGCCTCCGGTAAGATCCACGCATTTTTTCACAATGGAAAGCCCCAGCCCGGAACCTTCGATGATCCCCACATTTTTTGCCCTAAAAAATCTTTCAAAGATTTGGTCTTGCTCCTGTTTAGAGACCCCGATTCCTGAATCTTTAATTGTGGAGTGAAGGGTTTCTTCTTCAAACCAGACCCTAAACTCTACTTCTCCTCCCGTTTTTGAGTATTTAGTAGCATTGGAGAGAAGGTTTTCAAATATTTGGTACAGGCACTCGGTATCGGAAATAATGATTTTTGGGAGCTTTTCAAAACTGGTTTTAATGGTCACTTCATTATCTATCCCTGCAGAAACTACATCCACGACTTCTTTAAAAAACGCCGAGGTGTAGATTTTGGTGGGCTTGTAGTTCATCTTTTCCGCATCGGCTTTGCCGAAAAACAAAATGCTGGTGAGCAGACCATTTAGATTTCTGGCGGAGTTTTCAATCTTCCCGGCATGTTTAACAATTTTTACTTTGAGTGGATGCTCCTTTTCGGCATAGAGTTTTAAAAGTTGGGCAGAACTCAAAATGGATGTTAAAGGTGTTTTGAAACCATGGCTTACGTTTTGTACTATTCTGGACTTTAGCTCACTCAATTCCCTTTCCTTCTCCAGTGCTTTTTGGAGTTCTTTGTTTGCTTCGTTGAGATCAGCGGTACGTTGTTTTACTTTTTCTTCCAGTTCATTATTGAGGTTTTGGAGTTCCTTTTCCTTTCTATCTTGGAATGTGGCCAGTTCCAAGACCATGTTGAGCTCCCTGATGTTAAAGGGTTTGATAACATAGGCACTTGGATTGGTACCAGCGACTTTCTGGAGCGTTTCAGAATCCGAACTGGCGGTGAGATACACGACGGGGATGTCGAATTTTTCATTGATAATTTCCGTGGTTTTGATCCCATCGAGTTTTCCCGCCAGGTTGATATCCATCATGACGATATCTGCCTTGGTATGTTCCAAGATTTCCAAGGCTTCTTCCCCGGAATCCGCCATGCCTATTATATGGTGTCCGTTTTTTTCCAGTGCTTTTTTTAGCAACAGCGCGGAAACATTGTCATCTTCTGTTATTAGAATATTGAGTGAAAACATGAATAGTTATTTATTAATTTCGATCGTGTCTACAGTCCCCACCAGGGGAAGAATGACTGTTACTAGGGTACCCTTCCCTTTTATGCTTTCAATCCTAATCTCCCCATGCAAAAGGTCAATTAGTTTTTTGGTAATGGTCAAGCCAATTCCTGATCCTTCAAATTCCCTGTTATACCCAAAGCTTTCCTGCTCAAACAGATTAAAGAGTTTTTTTAGGTATTCTTCGCTTATTCCAATACCATCGTCTTGGACACAAAGATGCAAGTTATCATTTTGACGCTTCAACGTAATCTTAATAAGCCCTCTTTCCGAATATTTAACAGCATTCTCTACAATATTGGTTACAATCAACTCAAAATATTTCCTGTCTATTTTCGCTATAAAAGGTCTGGTCTCATATTTAACGGTTAGTAACAGGTCTTTTTTGATTGCTAAGGATTTGTAAGGGATCAATAGTTTTGAAAGAAAGTCATTTACATTGGTCTTCTCCAACAAAACCTCCATTTTGTTCGCAACAATCTTGGACATATCGAGAATGCTATTGATCGTATTGAGCAACCTTTCTCCGCTTAAACTTATAATTTCCAGTTGATCCACCAACTCCCTGTTGTGGCTGTTGCGCAGGATGATGTTGGCTGTGGTCCCCAAGATGCCGTTTAAAGGTGTTCTGATCTCATGGCTCATGCTGGAAAGAAAATTGGTCTTTAATTTCCTGGCTTCTTCTGTCTGTTGTTTTACTTCGAGCGATCCATAACTGCTTTTTAACTGGGTGGGCATGTCCAAAAACACCAAGAGGATATTTTTCTCAGCAGTGTCTACAGCGGGTACCCAGCTTGCAAACACCCCCAATTTCTTCGCAGATGATTGACATAGTACATTCAGGTCCATGAAAACTCCTTTATCATCAACTTCCCGTAATTGGGGCAGTAATAACGAATGGAACAGGTCCATAAAAGCTCGGGACCCAAACAGGTTTTCTATACTATTTCGGTTGGCGGCATCGGAGGAATTTCCTGCCAGCTGACGAAGGAATTGATTTATAGTTAGGATCTCTCCTCTCGCATTGGTGAGCAACAGGCCCATTGATGAATTGTCCCATATGTCACGGTAGTATCCGTCTGGCAAACCAGCCACTTCGCCCTGCACAGAGGAAGTCCTTTCATTGTTTCGACGTCTGATCCACCACCCATTCAACAACATCCCCAATCCCAGGACTGCCAGTAGAATCAAGATGATCAACCCCAGTTGAAGATAATCCATTATGCTCGCCTATTATTTTGGTTCTACCGGATCGATAAAATTAGGAAAAGATATGAACAGAATAAATAAAAGCAAGAATGTTTGTCATTTCTTTTTGTCCAAGGGCTTATTCTCTTATTTTTGTGTTAAATTTTAAAAATCGCATTATGAGTGTATTGGTAAATAAAGATTCTAAAGTAATTGTGCAAGGTTTTACGGGGACTGAGGGTTCCTTTCATGCCCAGCAGATGATAGAATACGGTACAAATGTAGTAGGTGGTGTCACTCCGGGTAAAGGAGGAAGCCAGCATCTTGAAAAGCCTGTCTTCAACTCTGTGGAGGAAGCGGTTCTTGCTACCGGTGCCAACACTTCCATCATTTTTGTTCCACCCGCGTTTGCCGCTGATGCAATTTTGGAAGCAGCACAAGCAGGCATTAAAGTTATCATTGCCATTACTGAAGGGATTCCTGTAAAGGATATGCTCAGAGTAAAACCTTATATCCAGGAAAGAGGAGCCACGCTTATCGGTCCCAACTGCCCAGGAGTCATTACTCCAGGAGAAGCCAAAGTCGGCATTATGCCAGGGTTTGTTTTTAGGAAAGGAAGAATTGGAATTGTTTCGAAATCAGGTACCTTGACTTATGAGGCGGCCGATCAGGTAGCCAAAGCTGGATTAGGCGTCTCCACCGCTATCGGTATCGGAGGAGATCCCATTATCGGTACATCCACCAAGCAGGCGGTCCAGCTATTAATGGAAGATCCAGAAACCGATGCCATCGTGATGATCGGCGAGATTGGTGGAAATTATGAGGCTGAAGCCGCTAAATGGATCCGAGAAAACGGCAACAAAAAACCTGTAGTTGGATTTATTGCAGGTCAAACTGCACCTCCAGGTAGAAGAATGGGCCATGCTGGCGCAATTGTCGGCGGAGCCGACGACACCGCAGAGGCCAAAATGAGGATCATGAGAGAAAATGGAATCCACGTTGCTGAATCTCCCGCCGAAATTGGTGAGGTGATGGCCAAGGCACTTGGTGTAAATGCATAAGAAAAGCCCTTCGGGGCTTTTTTTTGTATCAAGTATCTAGCATTTAGAATCAAGAGCCGAGATGAAGAATAAAGAGCAAAGTGACATGTTCTGAATTGGCTTCACCAGACCAACCTCACGCCACTTCGGACATCCGACTTCTGACTTCCAACTTCCAACTTCGGGGCTGCCTAACGTCTTAAATCTTGCGTCTTCCTACTTTAAATCTCACTTGGTATATTCTTTGCATATTTTTTGGCCATGAGAGACAATCACAAACCACTGAAAAACCAGAACGCCATCGTGACCGGCGCAAGCTCTGGTATAGGACAAGCCATCGCCATTGAATTGGGGGCCGCCGGAGCCAATGTATTGATCAACTATCACAGTGATGAAGAGGGGGCCAAGAAGACTCAGGAAGAAATAGAAAAAGCCGGGGGCAAAGGTCTCGTTTTGCAAGGCAATGTCGGCAAACAAGAGGACGTTTCCCGCATGTTTGAAGAAGCGAAAAACAACTTTGGCAACCTACACATCCTTGTGAGCAATGCTGGAATCCAAAAAGACGCCCCTTTTACTGAAATGACTTTTGAAGAGTGGGATCAGGTGATCCGCACCAACCTCTCCGGGGCTTTTATGGCTTCACAGGCTGCCGCAAAGGCCTTTATGTCACAAGGAATTGATGAGAACATCTCCCGAGCTGCGGGAAAAATCATTTTTATTAGTTCTGTTCATGACATTATTCCCTGGGCAGGGAGGGTCAATTATACCTCCAGCAAGGGCGGCTTGAAAATGATGATGGAGTCCATTGCTCAGGAACTTGCCCCTCACAGGATCCGTGTCAACAATGTTTCCCCCGGCGCAATCAAAACCTCCATCAATGAGGAGGAATGGGGAGACGAGGAAGGCAAGAAGAAAATGCTGAAACAGATTCCCTATGGAAGGATTGGAGATCCCAAAGACATTGCCAGGGCAGTACGCTGGTTAGTTACTGATGAAGCAGACTATATTACAGGCACCACGATATACGTTGACGGGGGAATGACGCTCTATCCTTCTTTCGGCCCCGACCAAACGTAAACCTGGCTTTTTAAAAGTTCTTGAAAAGCAATAATAGCAATTGTAC
>DATGMS010000221.1:0-6774 GCA_035307285.1 Cyclobacteriaceae bacterium | reverse complement strand
AGTGAACGGCGGTTAGGTAGCAATGGCTTAAACATCGGAATCCATGATGCGTTTTAAAAGAGTAGTGCCATCGTTTTTTTACCTTAACTGAAAATGTTCTTTAATAGCTTGCTTCAGTTGTTTATCAAAATCTTCGTTTTTCCAGCCAACTGTAATGAGAAGCGGAGTTGTCACTGACAAGGCTTCCGGGGAATTGTTGCCATTTATACCTGTCGGTATAGCAGACACTCAAATCGGCTCCACCACCGATGGCAAGGGAACTTTTGTTTTGGAGAATGTTCCCATCGGCAGGCATACCTCAACGGGATAGCGTTTGTCAAAGACATTCCCAAAACCTCCTTGGTCATATTCACCACCGCATTTGCCGAATATGCGCTCGATAGTTATGAAGTGGATGCCGTCGATTACCTGGTGAAACCTATTAAAGCCAAACGGTTTGAAAAAGCGGTCGACAAAGCGATCAGTTACCACAAAATGTTGCTTTCCGAGGAGCGTGGGGCAAATATTGAACAGGTAGATAGCGAATTTATTTTCATCAATCCGACCGGAGGTTTTTTAAGGTCAATTTTAAAGATATTCTCTTTGTGGAAGGACTTAAAGACTATGTCATTATACAGATGGAAAACCACCGGTTGATTACCCATATGAACCTGAAAACCATTCATGGCTTGCTTCCCCGGCATCAGTTTTTAAGGGTAAACCGCTCTTACATCCTCAATAAAGAACGAATCGATTCATTCACTAACAATGATGTCTTGATTGGTGAGTATGAGATCGGCATAGGCAATCATTATCGAAACGAATTTTTCGATGAGTTGATGAAAAGGTAGAATACCTACAGAAGGCTGTTTTTTTGTAAAAAATGAAGCGGATTTTGGGAACAAAAAAGGCTGATGCTTGCGTGGGAGTCGGTTGAGAATTGACTTATTCATTGAAAATTAAGCAACAGCTATTACCATGCATCTGTTTTGATGGTAACACCTGCCTTAAACACAGCAGGCAAAACCACATCGACTTTCTAAGCTTCATCATCATATTTCAGACATGGGCAATATTTTTCCAGTTCGCAGCCCTCTGAGTCTCCAGTGCAAAAATCCTGCACAAAAAAGCCGGTGGTGAACGGGGTGAACGGCTTGTCAAAAAAGCGGACCATCAGTTCATAACGAAAAGCTGATGGCACATTATCGGGTATGCAAACCTCAAGGTTCCAACTTCTGAACATATTTGCCAAGGCGCCGCAAATCTGTTCCTTTTCCGATTCATCGAATTGATCGGCCGGAGGAAAGATTTCGGATCCCAATCGGCAGTAATAGCCGAAGGTCTGTTCGTCATCACCCCTTACGTACCGCTCAATTTCCTCGAAATACAGTTCTGGTTTCGACTCCTGCGGCGGCTTTTGGGCTTTGGCTGAGGCTTGGCGCTTTTCGCGATACGCGAGATTAATATCATCTAAAAGATGGGTTATGTAAGGATTCATGATGAATGAATTTTCGTACCTATAAAAATAAGCAATATTAAATGGTATACCAGATTCTTTTAGTCAAATAACCGACGTCAAAGAAGACCCTTAAAGCCCTTTTCCCTCTGCAGCAAGATTAAGGTGCCTAGTGTAGGCAATTGTTGCGTATTATCGAACATAGAAATCAAGAAGGCAACCAACAAAATATTTGGCATAAACTACATATACATCAGTTTCCGTTTTCATTAATCCGTTTATTCATTTGAAATAATCATATTTATTTTCATATTGCCTACAATTACACCAAAAAATCCAGGTGGATGAACAACCCAAAAGACCAAAAATTCGATAGCCAGAGCCACATAAATGACAATGCACTTTGGAAGGAATTTAAAGATGGAAACCACCTTGCCTTTGCTACCCTCTACGATACTTATGCCGATATTCTGTTCAGATACGGCTGTAGCATTTCAAGGGACAGTCAGATGGTGGAGGATGCTATTCAAGATATTTTTATCTATCTATGGAATAACCGCAAGACAACAGGTAACGTCGATAATGTGAAACATTATCTTTTGAAGGTGCTAAGACATGATCTACTAAGAAAGATCAAAAAAGAAACGGCAACCGCAAATACTTTGGAATTTCATAAAGAAGAGTTTATAAACCAATGCCTCACCTCCTATCAGGAAGAACTCAGCCATGAGAATTATGAATCCATAGAGCTTCGGCTCAGGCAATTGGTAAATCTACTTGATGGTAGACAACGAGAAGTTCTTTATCTCCGGCTTTTCCAAGCGATGAGCTACGAACAAATCGCCTCTATATTGGAAATTGATATAAAATACACCTACAACATTTTTTCTAAGGCAATTCACCAGCTCAAGAAGCATCTTGCAGAAGGGTTCGACCTTTTTGCCGAATGATTTCGTTTATGCTATAAATCCCCTCTTTTATTTCCGTTTTAATAATTCAAACTTGTCATCATTATAAAATATAAAATTTTTTGTCCATTTTTTCCTTCCAATAGTGAAAAGACAGATTTTTTTAACTCTTGATCATGTAAAGGTTCTTGTAATGAATTATAAAAACTTTAAAGTTGAGGACTTGGTTCAGGATGCTTGGTTCAGGGAGTGGATTACTGGAAATGATCCTGATGCGAATTTATTCTGGGAGAAATGGCTCTTGAATCATCCCGAAGAACAAGACAAAGTGGAACAGGCCAGCCAAATCCTGAAGTCACTCTCCTGTATGGATGGGCCAATGCCTATAGATCGGAAGAAGGAAGTTTGGAATGCCATAAGGGCAAAAACCGATATCCCCCATGCCGTTCCTAAAAGCCATCGGGAAAACCGAGGTCAAAAAAAGAGGAATCATTGGGTAAAATCCTTTTCCAAAATAGCGGCTACCATTTTGATCTTGGCGGCCTCTGTTTATGTTTTTTCAGCTATTAGACAATCCATTAATGACAACAGTGTCGCTAACAACGATGAAGTGCGTTTTTTTGAAAAAGAAACCAAGGCGGGCCAAAGGATCAGTTTCAACCTTCCCGATGGCAGCCTGGTTTATTTAAATTCCGCCAGCAAAGTCATTTATAAACTAGGTCAGGATGGTTTGTCAAGGGAAGTAGATCTGTATGGCGAAGCCTTCTTCGATGTTGAAAAAGATATAAATCGCCCATTTAAGGTGTATGCCAATGCGACGGAGATAACCGCACTTGGAACAGCGTTTAATGTGAAGATCGGCAAATCTGACAGCGATACAGAGATTTCTTTGGTTGAAGGAAAGGTTGAAGTAGTGAACCTTGCTTCAGAAAGTAAAGAAGCACTTCTTCTAAATGAAGGCGAACGGGCGTTGGTAGTTCCTTCTGAAAAAACAATGACCAAATCGACCTTTGAACCGGAACTCGTTGCCATTTGGAAAGAGGGAATACTTTTGTTTGAAAACACACCGATTCTTACCGTGAAGGAAGTTCTGGAACGGTGGTACGGTATCAGAATAGTTTTTCAGAACAAACATCCGAGGGATCTAACAGTGACGGGCCGCTTCGACAAGGAATACCTCGGCAACGTTCTTGAAAGTTTAAGTTACAGCGCAAGGTTCGACTATTCAATAGAAGATAAAACAGTTTATATAAAATTTAAAACCAAATAATCCAGCCTATGGGATAGAGGATAAAGATTTTCTTTTAGAAAGTCCGGCAATGCGGGAACATTGCCGGATTCCAATTTTACCGCCTGAGACGCAGACCGATCAAAATTCCGGTCTCAGGGATGATAAAGTATTATGTTTTACCATAACCAATCAAAAGTATGAAAAATAAACTTTTACACCAACTGTGGATGTTTAGTAAAAATTTTATTTATGGATTCTTAATTCAATGCTTGGCATTCACCACATTAATGGCCAACGATGGTAATGCACAGCTCAAGAGCATTGATGAAGTCTTTGTAGGGATAGGTTTTGACCAATCAACACTCCTTCATGTATTTCAGGTGTTGGAAAAGGAGACTGGATTTAATTTCGTCTACAGCAACAGGGAATTAAACCACGACATACAGGTCAACGTTCCCGAGAGGCATCAGTCCCTATCAGATGTCCTTACAGTAATTGCACGGCAGACCGGATTGCAGTTTAAGCAGGTGAACAATAACATTAATATCAAAAAGTCTAAATCCAACAAACATCAACCGTATGAAGCGGCCCCGGATAACAGTGATGTGTTCATTATTGTTAGCGGCAAAGTAACTTCAGCCGACGATGGTACTACGCTACCCGGAGTGAATGTTACGGTGAAAGGAACGGCAATAGGGACCGTTACTGACATTGAAGGTAATTTCAATTTGGACGTGCCGGGTGCGGATGCTGTACTGATTTTCAGCTTTGTGGGATTTGACTCCCAGGAGGTAGTGGTAGGAAATCGGTCTACCATAGATGTTGTTTTGGAGCCTGATATTACTTCCCTGAATGAAGTAATAGTGGTTGGCTTTGGAGAACGAAGGGTTAAAGATTTAACCGGGTCGATAAGTACCATAGGTGCCAAAGCAATAGAAAAGACCAACATGGTATCCCCTCAATTTGCCTTACAGGGAAATGCAACAGGTGTTAGGGTTGTTAATGCCAGCGGGGACCCTAATGAAGCGCCAAGGATATTTGTTCGTGGGATAGGCACCTGGAATGGTGATGCCCAACCCTTGTATGTGGTAGATGGACAGATATGGGAGCCTGCAAGGGCAGGTAACCAAGATTTAATTGGCGGTGCGGGGAGAAGTACACCCCCAAATATTTTCAACCTGATAAACCCTTCTGACATAGAAACGATATCGGTATTGAAAGATGCTTCGGCAGCGGCTATTTATGGTAGCCGAGGTGCCAATGGCGTGGTTTTGATCACCACCAAGAAAGGGCAACGGGGAGAACCTGTCATTGAGTTTAATACGAATTTCGGGATACAAAATTCCCCGAAATTTGATATGTTGAATACAACCCAGTACATTGATATCGCCCGTGAAATGTATGCCAACAACCTCAACCCGGATGTTTCTATCGAACAGAATCTGTATGGTAGAAATGATCCCAGTGAGGCAATCAGGTTAACCAGTTTTAGCCCGCAATTTGATCCTGAGAGTCCTTACTATATCAATAATCCCACCACCTACAATTGGCAGGATGAGCTGGTCAGATCAAATGCCCTAAACCAATCCTATGACCTGAAAGTCTCGGGAGCCAACGACAGGATAGACTACTATGTTTCGGCAGGTTATCTGGACCAGGAAGGGATACTTTGGGGAAATGATTATAAGCGGTACACGGCTGCGGTAAATCTTAACGTTCAAGTAAAAGACTGGTGGAAGGTAGGCATCAATTATAAGTATACCCGGCAAGAGGCAGATTTAAATGACATGGGGAGACTGACGGATTTTGCGGCGGCACCGCCCTGGCAGCCTCTCAGGGATCCCAATAATCAATATGGCTTTGCGCCCGTTATTGATCCTTATTTATTTGGAGATTCGTGGCAAGGCGCCAAACTGTATGGGCAAGGTTCGAGATCCAATTATTTGGCCCTGGGTACGCTTAATTACCGGGGATTTGATCTGGACAGAAACATGGGCCAAGTATATACCGAATTCACCCCTATCGAGGGGCTTACCCTACGTGGAAGTTTAAACCTTGACTACACCAAACAGGTAAGATACGGATTAAATGCATTTTCCAGGATCAATATATTTTTGCCGACAGGAACAAATCCCAGAGAAGTAGCGCCTAATGCTCCCAACAGCTTGGGCAGCTTTGAAAGTCGGGGCAATAATATTTTTAACTATCAGTCGGACTTTACAGCAGCATATGACCGCTTATTTGCCTCTAAGCATCGCATCACCTTAACTGCAGCTGTTCAGGATCAACGCCATTATTTGCAGAATGTAAATCTATCCACCGACAATTTGACCAATCTTGTGGACAATCCTAAAAAGAATGGATATGGCAACGACCTCAATAACAACAACAGCTTTACGGGTTGGGGGCAGCGATTTTGGTTTGGTCTGGTTGGGCGCATGAATTATATCTATGATTCGAAATATTACTTGGACTTTTCCTATCGGCGAGATGCCAGTAACGGCTTCGCTGCCGACTATCGTTGGGGAAATTTCTATTCAATTTCAGGAGCATGGAGAATCAGTGAGGAAGAGTTCATGAACGATGTTTCTTTTATCAGCGATTTGAAGATAAGAGGTGGCTGGGGTGAGGCAGGCAATGATCAAGCTGCTGTGGGGCAATACGCCTTCCTATCCGGGGCGAATCTTGGCCTTTCTTCTTACCGTTGGGGTTCAGGAACTGGCGATCCTTTAGGAATCTTGAATTTGGGAGGATTGGTGTCAGATTTCCCCAATGCCTCATTGTCTTGGGAGGTGGTAACTACGAGTACCATTGCCGTTGATGCGCTGCTCTTCAACAACAAAATCAACCTTACGGCTGAACTGTTTAGAAGGGCAACCAGTGATATTTTGCAACGGGTGAATTTGCCTTTGACTGTCGGTACAAACAACCCACTCTTCAATATAGGTAAGCTGGAAAACCGTGGACTGGATTTATTGGTAGGCTATAATGATCAGGTACGCGATTTTAGCTATGGTATTTCTAGCAATATAAGTTTCCTTACCAATGAAGTTACCCGGTTATATCAGGATCAACCACTTTCCACCGGTTTCGGAAGAGTAGAAGTCGGTAGGTCTGTGGGCCATATCTGGGGCTACAAGCTTGGTGGGATATTCCAAAATCAGCAGGAAGTAGATGCTTATTTTGAAGAATATGATGAT
>DATGMS010000220.1:0-8265 GCA_035307285.1 Cyclobacteriaceae bacterium | reverse complement strand
GAAGCCAGGATGTTGAAAAAAGTTGCCCAGGAAACAGGTTTGGCCACGCAGCTCGGAAACCAAGGCCATAGCGCGGAGGGCATGCGGGAAACGGTAGAATACCTGCGGGATGGTGCCATAGGGAATGTCACCGAAGCCCACGCTTGGGTGCCCGCCACCAGATGGATACCCGCCTTAAAAGGCGTTCCTACAGGATCTTCGCCTCTGCCGGAAGGGTTCAAAGAATGGGATTTGTGGTTGGGCCCTGCCGCAGACCGGCCCTTCCATGAGGCCTATGCTCCCTTCACATGGAGGGATTTTTGGGATTTCGGGTTGGGTGCATTGGGAGATTTCGGCTGTCACGATATGGATGCTGCGACTTGGGCTTTTAATCTTTCCGCTCCCGAGACCGTGGAGATCTTCCCCGCCGGCTACAGTGATAGGGATATTACCCCTTATGGAGAGATAGGCTATTATCATTTTAAAGAAAAGGGAGACCAAAAACCTTTAAAATTAACCTGGTATTCTGGCGGATTGCGGCCAGAACTTCATGAGATGTTGCCCAAGGACTTCAAACTTCCTAGCAGGGCATCAATGTTTATAGGCGATAAAGGGATAATTATTAATGATGGGGGGAATAGGGCACCGCAGATTTTTCCCGAAGAAAGAAGAAACTCTTATACGCCCCCAAAACCAACTCTTGCGAGGTCCAACGGCCATTATAGGGATTGGGTAGATGCCATCAAGGGTGGCCCGCAGGCCAGTTCAAACTTTGGCTATGGGGCCGACCTCACGGAGATCACTTTACTGGGTGTGCTTTCCTTACGCATGGGAGGGCAGAAGATCCATTGGGATTCAGAAAACATGAAAGCCAAAGGCCTGCCCGAAGCGGACGTTTACATAAAGGAGCCAGTGAGAAAAGGATGGGAAATGGAATAGGTCATATCGCGAATGAAATGACCTTGTTTTCATACGGAGGTGCAAAAAAGAGTATATTCTTTACCCCTAAAACCCTTTGCGGCTTTGCGTCTTGGCGAGAAAATGAAAGTCTCACGCTGAGGCGCTACGACGCAAAGCTACTATTTACATTCATTTGTTTGGCGAGAGCTTCTCGTTCAGATATTTTATAATTGACACCGCAATAGCGTTTCAGAAAAAACAAATACATGCACCAGTTATCCTCAGGGGAGTCCAAAAGGCTCCCCTCAAAAATTATTATCTACCAGGTCTTCACCCGGCTTTTTGGCAATACCAATACCACCAACAAACCTTGGGGTACCTTGGAGGAAAATGGCGTAGGCAAGTTCAGTGATTTTACCGACAAAGCTCTTCAGGAGATCAAGGCTTTGGGTATCACACATATTTGGTACACGGGAGTGTTGCACCATGCCTTGATCAGGGATTATGCTGCTTATGGCATTTCAAATGACGACCCGGATGTGGTCAAGGGAAGAGCTGGCTCGCCCTATGCGGTCAAGGACTACTATCAGGTCAATCCCGATTTGGCCATTGATCCGGCCCAACGTCTGGAGGAATTCAGGGAGCTGCTAAATAGGACGCATGCACAGGGACTAAAAGCCATTATAGACATAGTGCCTAACCATGTGGCCCGGAGATATGAGGGGAAAAACAATCCTGTAGGGGTAGAGGATTTTGGTGTCATGGATGACGTAACCATCACTTACCGCAGAGACAACAACTTTTACTATAATCCCGGGGAGAGCTTCCAAGTGCCGATCGCCGATGGCAACTACCGACCGCTGGGAGGGGAGGAGCACCCTTTATCCGACGGTAAGTTCGAGGAATATCCCGCCAAGTGGACCGGCAACGGGTCTCGGCTTTCACAGCCTCATTTTAATGATTGGTATGAAACGGTTAAAGTTAATTATGGGATCAGCCCGGATGGTAGCAAGGATTTCCCCCTTCTTCCCGAGGGTTTTGACCAAAAGGGACTTCAGGAGCATTATGCCTTCTGGAAGGATCAGGATGTGCCTGATTCTTGGCATAAGTTTAAGGACATCGCACTTTTCTGGATGGATTTTGGAGTGGATGGTTTCCGTTATGATATGGCGGAAATGGTACCCGTAGAGTTTTGGAGTTTTATGAATTCTCATATCAAACAGCATTATCCAGCGGCCTTTTTACTGGCGGAGGTGTACAACCCAGACCTATACCGTCCCTATATTTATTTGGGAAAGATGGATTATTTGTATGATAAAGTGGGCCTTTACGATACCTTAAAACGAATCATGCAGGGTCATTGGGACGCCGATCATCTTCCCTATCGGATGGAGGAGGTGCAGGACATCGAGCATCATATGCTCCATTTTTTGGAAAACCACGATGAACAACGCATTGCCAGCCCCGAATTTGCCGGATCCGCCGCCAAAGGCAAGCCGGCAATGGTTCTTTCCGCCACCGTAGGAACTTCCCCCACGATGATTTACTTCGGACAGGAGGTTGGAGAGCCTGGCGCTGAAAATGCCGGTTTTGGATCCGCTTCCCGAACCTCTATTTTTGATTATATAGGGGTACCTCATCACCAAAGGTGGATGAACATGCAGCAATTTGATGGAGGTCAACTCATGGACGAAGAAAAATCACTCCGGCATTTTTACCAGAAGCTGCTTAATTTTAGCTTGGAAGCCCCGGCATTAACAGGAGCTTATAAGGATCTTCACCGCTATAACCGGGAAAGCAATCCCGAATATCCTCCGCAAGTATTTGCATATGCCCGCTGGTCAGGCAATCAGCGCTTGGTCATTGCGGTAAATTTTAGTCCCGAAAGGGCTTTTGAGCTGCAGCTAAGGACTCCTGCAGACCTGATCCGGGAGTGGGGGCTTCAGGAAGGAGAGTACAAGATGGAGAATAAGTTAGGAGAGGGAAATCATACGCAGTTAAGCATAACCGGAGGAGAGGGGTGCTCGACTATCGGGCTAGAGGCTTTGGGGGCCGTCATTTATGAGGTTGGACGTTCTTGATTATTCCCACATTTCTCGGGGCTTTCTGGTAAAGTAAAGAAAGCACTTGTAACGTTTCGGCGCTGATTAGCTTAGACGATACCAAACTTCAAAACTTAGCGGCAGGTACCCGAAATATTACTGCCGTCCAGATACATTTTAAGTGGAACTCAGGAATATAACATTTCCCATTTCGAACTGACTTATTTCAGGGCAATAGGATTTTTTTCTCGGAAATAGGATTTTTTCTTCTACAAACAGGCTTAGAAGACTACGATTCGCATTTTTATCATTTCAAACGGACTTATTTCATTTCAAATCCGTTTTTTTCATTTCAAATGGACCTATTCGACCTCCGAGTCTATTTTTATCATTTCAAATGGATTTTTTTGATTTCAAACCGACTTTTTTGATTTCAATCGGCTTAATTGGGCTACTGCATGGATTTATTTCTTCGAACACACGGCGGTGCCAGTTCACATTATGACCTGATCAAACCGGGTAGGCCACCTTTGCAAACTTGTTCCTATATTCTATTGGTGTGAGCCCGGTTATTTTTTTAAAGATATCCCTAAATGCCTTGGTATCTGTATAACCTACATCGAACATGATCTCTGAAACATTTTTGCGCGAGGCCTCAAAATACAGTTTGGCAGCTTCTATTCTAACTCTCTGGATATACTCAATCGGTGTATTAGTTGTAGCCTCTTTGAACCGTCTCTCAAAAGTTCTCCGGCCGGTACTGATCAGACTAGCCAAAGTGTCTATGTTTATTTTGTCTTCGTAATTTTTCTCAATATAGTCTTGGACTTTTTGGATGTCGGAATCGTTATGATTGCGTTGGCCCCGGAAGATGGCGAACTGTGCTTGGCTGTCTCTGCCAATATCAAGGGCGAAATATTTTGCAATCATCACCGCCGTTTCTCTATCCGAATATTTTTCAATCAGGTATAACACCAAATTCCAGAGGCTATTTGCGCCGCCGCTACTATAAATATTCTCATGTTCGGTGATAATCGCCCCATCTTCTACTTCTATATTCGGATATTTTCCTCTAAACTCCTGTATATGCGCCCAGTGGGTAGAGCATTTTTTGCCGTCAAGCAGACCCGTCTCGGCTAAAAGGAAAGCACCAATACATAAACTGGCCAGACTGGCGCCTCCGGCGTGAAGTTTTTTAAAATAGGGGATTGCCTCCCCATTGGCCAGTATGCCCCTGTCTGTATCCCCGAAAGTTGGGGGGATGATAAGCAGATCAGTAGCCTGAACATTTTTAAGCAAGCGACACGTTTTGATGGTGTATTCGCCATTGTTGGCAGACACGTAAGGATTCAATCCCACATATTCCACTTCAAACACGGGCCTTTTTCCAAAAGCAGTCAAAAATTCATTGGCTGTATGAAAGGCCCTATACGGAGGAGTAATTGCTTCAATTACGCCGTATTCCGGTACAAAGACTGAAATTTTCATAGCAAGAAAGTAAGGTGTATAAAGGTAAAATACTTTTTGTCATAATGCACCCTCAGAGTTGACGTATTTACCACGGCTATAAATATTTTACCTGTAGTAATTTTGAAATGTTGAATTTACAAAGCAATTAATCTGAATGTTATGAAAAAGAACAAAACAATCTTTTGGATCGCAACGACCATCATTGTCCTCTGGGAAGGTGTTATGCCTTTGGGTACCTTAGTTTTTGCTCCGGAATATGCCACCGTGGGTACAGAGCCATTAGGCTATCCGGATTATTTTGCCTATGCCTTGATCATCTGCAAAGTGTTAGGAGTAATGGCCATCTCCGTTCCAGGAATTCCCGGTAAAGTGAAGGAATGGGCTTATGCGGGGCTTACTTATAATTTGATTTTTGCTTCTATCAGTCATGCCTATGTGGATAAGAACATAGGGTTTATATTGATGCCCTTGGTTTTTCTTGGCATTCTGGCTGTTTCCTATATCCATAACCCAAAAATCACCGCTAGTTTAAACAACCATTAACTTAAATGTTATGAAAACCAACACCGTATCATTACACCGCATCATCAACGCAGGACCCGAGAAGGTATTCCGGGCATTTTCAGATCCCATAGCCAACGCCACCTGGTTTCCGCCTTATGGTTTTATATGCGCCGTACATCAAATGGATTTCCATGTAGGAGGAAAGTTCAAGATGACCTTCGTTAATTTTACTACCGGAAGTGGTCAATCTTTTGGAGGAGAGTATATCGAGATTATACCCAATGAACTGATTAAGTATTCAGATAGGTTTGACGATCCTCAATTGCCGGGCGAGATCACCACCACCGTCAGGCTTAGCAAGGTGTCCTGTGGAACCTCGCTTGAAATAACGCAAGATGGAATTCCTGATGCCATTCCGTCGGAAATCTGTTATCTGGGTTGGCAGGATTCTTTGGATAAATTGATCAAGCTGGTAGAGCGGGACATTCCAGATACTTGATGTTTTACTATGGCTAAGAAAGATAAATCAATGAGCGCAGTGTTCCTCACCTTTTCTGGAAACTGCAAAACAGCGCTTACCTTCTATCAGACTTGTTTTGGAGGCTCTCTTCGATTTGAGACCCTAAGGGATAAATTGCAAGGGTATGAAGAGGCACCAGTTATTACCGGGTCGTTAATTTCGGAAAGGGTGGCGATTCACGGCTCCGACCTGGTTCATGATGAGGGTAGAAAGTTAGGCAATTATATGGCCATCTTCCTGTGCTGTAAGGATGGGGAAGAGCGTAGAGCCCTGGCAAAAAAGCTAAATCCTGATAAACACTATCTTCCAAACCTACACCAGGAGAATCAGAAGCTGATGGAGATCACGGACGCTTTTGATGTAAGATGGATATTAAGCACTTAGTCGCTACTGGAATGGCGATTTGGTGCGGTTAAAAAGGAATAGTGAAACGGCGGCTGGTCTTTTTCCATTTCAGGAATGAGACCGTCATCCTCCGTTAAAACTGCTTATAAATGAAGTTAGAAGACTCGAAGTTTTGAATATTAACCGGCCCTGTTGTAAATGAAGGAAATACGTCAGGTAAGGGGAATGTGGTTCCATAGAAGAGAAAAGTCGCAAAAACAGAGAAGCCGATCGCATAATCCCTTAGATTTACAATTTGCGGAAATAATAAGAAGGTATTTAACGGAAAAAAGCTATTTGTATTTGATCCATCAAGCAATGCACCCAAATAGACGTCAAGAACTGGAAGAGCGCCGCCGGCAACTCAAATTGCAACAAGAGGCAACGTCCTTTGTCACCACCTATCTTCATCCCTACCTTGAAATAATGGAGTATCTAAACCGACACGGTGTGGCTTTTCAACTTGTCGAATTGCTGTATTTAACCGAAGAACAGCAGGGCCCTGTGGCCAACATCCTGCAGACTGACCCCTATGTCGATTATAGTTTCCCTCTTTCCCGACCCGAGCAACCCCCCGGCTTGCAGGAGAAATTGGACCACTTGTTTGAACAATATCCCAGTGTGAACGCAATGCGATACGTCCCTTTCCTGCCCAAATTTGCTGATTGTATGGCGGTTTATCCTGGCAATGAGCGGAACGGTCTACAAGCAGCTGCCCGCTCGTTAAATTTGTCTGATCAGCAGGTTTATCTTTATTATCTTCGATATAGTCCCATTATCGAACTGTCTTTAGGGGATATTTTAAAACACGACCATCAAGACCTCTTCAATTTGCAGCACGGAGACGCTGTCATTTTTCCCGCAGATTTAAGTTGGGTAATTGCTTTCACCTTGGAGGAAGAATGGTATGCTGGCAAGCGTTCTGTCTAAGACCTAGAGATCATTTTGAGCCAAGTTAATTCCGGCTCCCCTTGGAAAGCATATAGGCTTTTTTTCAATTTCAGCATTCACAACAAAGGTTTTTAAAGCAACTGCGGGTTGATTTTTCTATCGGCTGGTCTAAAGTACCAAGATAACACAGTCACCGTCAGCAAAATCAAGGAGGGAACAGCCTCAGCAAAGGCTTGTCCTACGGTTAGGTGGGAAATAAAAGCACCCGACATGGCAAAGAAAAACCCTGCGTAGGCCCATTCTTTTACCAGCCGGAGCCCAGGAACCAGAATGGCTATCACACCGAGGATTTTCCAAGTGCCGAGAATGCTCAGGAAGTACAGAGGATACCCTAGAGATGTGACAATGTCGTTATAGCCGCCCACCTGCAGCATCTGCTGTATCCCACCGGCGGCCATTCCAAAAGCAAGGAAGATGGTGGAAACCCAATAAATGATTTTGTTTCTCTTGTCCATGGTTGTTATCTTAAAGTGGCGAGGATTTCTTGTAGTCTATTGTGGGCCAAATTCAGGCCTTGCGAAAAGGGCATTTTCAGCAACTGGTTTCTGTATTCGGAAGACTTAAAGATCATATGCATTGTCAGTTTACTCCTTTGTTCCGACAGTTCCTGGAATTCAAGGTATTCTAGCTGCACCGGAAAGGGAGTGTTTTCCATCTCAAATGTTCGGGTTATTCTCTGGTCAGGCACAAATTCGTGGATGGTACCATTTGCCCTGAACATCACCTCACCGTTGTGGGAAGTTTCGAAGGCATAGGATCCGTGCTTTTTGTTTTCCATTTTCAAGACCTTAGTTCCCATCCATTGTTCAAAAAGAGAAGGATCTTCGTAGGCTTTAAAAAGCAGTGCTACAGGCAAATCAAATTCCCTGGTTACAACGATCTCTTGCTTGCCTTCTTCAGCCTGTACTTTTGTTTTTCGTTCCATAAGCCATAATGGTTTGATACTATTGGAAAGATGACCGAGCCTTGATCTGTTAAGGTTTTGGCATCTTGGATTTCATAAGGGTCTCTAACTTGTTGAAGCGGTCATCCCATAGTTGGCGGAAAGGTTCGACAAAATCCGCTACTTCTTTCATTTTCTCTGGATTCAGGTGGTAGTAGATTTCCCGTCCTTGTTGCGCCTGCGTAAGCAGTTCACACTCCGTCAAGATTTGGAGATGTTTGGATACTGTTGGTCTAGCAGTATCAAAATTGCCCGCAATGGCCCCCGCGGTCATGGATTGGGTGGCCACCAGTAATAATATAGCCCGTCGGGTAGGATCCACAATGGCTTGAAATACGTCTCGTCTTAATTTCATGTGAAGCTATTTGACTACAAATATAAATGTAGTCATTTGACTACGCAATAATTTTTAATTTTTTTTTACAACAACCTGATTGCCTTGACCAAATAAAAAAGAGCCCTCGCAGGAGGGCTTCCAAGTTTTAATCGAGCGGTTTAATGAAATTCATCAACGCTCTATCGTGGTTGTGGACGATGCGGCTTTCCTTGTCGAAGTACATGGTGGCACCGTT
>DATGMS010000219.1:0-3243 GCA_035307285.1 Cyclobacteriaceae bacterium | reverse complement strand
TCATTGACACTGACAAACCCAATATCTATATCCGTGGTAGCCGGTGCCGAGTGGCCGAAGAAGGTGACCAAACTTACGCCAGCATTGACCTCCTCGGATATATTGATCATCTCAACCACCTCGTTGGATCTCTTCCTGATTGTCTTGACTCCCGCTCCCAGATAGATATCTTCGGCAATGTCCTTGAAACCATTGAGAAAATTATAGAACCTCTCCAGTTCGAAAGCGGATCTGCCCCCACTAAGATGTACGATATTCTTTTGCCAGTCTTCCTGTACCCCCAAAGCGTCCTTCTCTTTTATCTTATCGAGATACTGGGCTACCTCTTGGGGCGTACGTGCAGGGATTCTGCCAACAGCAATAGATTGACCACTGGGATCCTCAGAATTTAAACCCACTGCATATTGGTTGTCCGAATAAGGATATCCAGCCGGAGGCAACAAATCCTGAAAGCCAAACACGGAAGGATTATTTCGGTAGGTGTAGTTTATGCCCCCTACCCTTCTGGTGTTATGAATTCCGTAAGAACGCCCTACCAACAACAGGTATTCCGGTTGATGCCGCGCATCGTAATGCTTTAAAAATTCAAATATGGCTAGGGGACTTGCCTCCCCATAGGAAAATTGGTTATAAAGATCTTGAACATTTACAGTAAGCGTGTCGAAGCCTCCGCCTGCCGCGGATGCCCTATAAGCCGCATAGGCGGTCACTGGATCCCCATAGGAAAGAGAAGGTCTACGCAGAAGCTCATTGGAGATGATGATATAATCGGAGGGCTGTTGGAGGAGATTCCGAAAGCGGATCCTTTCCAGCCGATTGATTCTGTTTACCGCATTCGTCTGCTGCACCAATAGATTGGCTTGTCCGTTTGGGTTCCCTGCAGCAATGGCCATGGTATTGCCGTTCTTGGACACGAGGTGTTTTACAGGCTGGTTAAAATCGGTAATATCATAGGCCACGTAATTGGCATAGGCTTCGGGTATCTCCAGCCGATTTTCACCTTGCGGCACCTGAAAAACCTCTTTTTCGAAGTCCCGGGAGGTGATGATCCGGTTGTAATTAACTTTGATATAGCTGACCGACACATTGTCTACGGCCCCATCTACGCCCAGAGGCGATATTCGAACGATTATATCCCCAGACGGACTAAAATCTGCAGGGAACAGGTTCTCCTCCACCTTCAAATAATCAAAATCACCCAATCCGTACTGACCAATCTCCCTCATCCTGGCTGGGGATGGGCCAACATGGATGGCAACCAGATGCGCATTTTCTGATCTCCCAACCAATCCTATTGCCACGCTTGCCTCCTCCGATGGGGGGACCTGGCCGAGGTTGCTAATGGCATGATCTCTATGGGTACCCCTCGTGATCACAGGTCCCATCCACCCTTGGCCTAAGTCATACGTAGATAATCTGGTTCCTGCGGTATAGGTTTTCCCCAAGGCATATTGGTCACTATAGATATCCAGGTATTCTGCTTGATAGGCTGTCAAAGCAGGATTAATCGCCGGGTAGGGTTCTTGGATGGACATTCTTTTGCCCGCTTGCCCCGGTGTGACAGTGAGAAAGAAAGCTGTCGTGTCATTGTGGGTGTTGTAGTAGGGATTGGGCATCATTTCAGGCTCTTCGTAAAGCAGCCTATCCAAGGTTCCGTCGTTTCGTTTCCCAATAAACTCCAGATAATCTCCCGTATCAAAGCGGCCGTCCCCTTGTCCCTCAATATAGACAGCCACCTCTTCCCCTCTATGGTACACCCTGATAAATTGTGGATCCAGCTGATTCATGTCAATGCCGGATGCGGAAAGAGTGCTATAGCTTAATTGATAAACTCCATCCTGAGACGTGGGTATTTTGTAGTAGTCCCGGGAAAAATTGATCCATGCCTCTTGTGAAAATGCCTGGAAGGAAAAGAAAAAGGGAATTAAAACGGTAAAAAGTCTTTTCATAGAGCCCGTTGATTATCTTCCCAACCTTTATACAATCTGAATCCGCTCTTTAAAGGGTTTACTTTTACCTTCACACTAAATATGTGGGAGTATGGAGTCTCTGATACGCTTCCAATATCGGTAAGCGCATAGTCTATGTAGATGCGCTCGCTCAAGAGAAAGCCGAGCCCAAAGCTTGGCTGGAATGACGTGTAATAAGAAGCATCAAAATCCTTTAATCTCTGGACATTGCCTGCACCCGCACGGAGGTAGGCAATTCGCTTATATCCTAATTCAACACCGGCTCTTGGTTCAATGCTCAGGACATCCGAACTCACCACAGTATTTCTCTGCCCGTCAAAAGTCAGGTTCAGGTCCAGCACGGCTTGTATGGAGAAATCCTCATTTACCTCAAAATCCCTAGTAGCACTTAATATAGCCTGTGGAAGTGTCAGCTCCAGTGAGTTCAAAGGAACAACGTTATCCGTTTGTGCATAAATTTCCCTGACCAATTCCGCATTATGTGACCAAGAATTGAAGGTGGTGGTGACATCTCTCAGCATCACCCCCAAACGCCATTGTTCAAGAAGAAAAATCCCGCCGACATCCAATCCAAATCCCCATGCAGCAGCAAACTTCCCCACGTTTCGGTGGATGATTTTAGCATTCATCCCCAATTTCACTTTATCACTTACATCCCTTGCATAGGAGAGAATTAAGCCATAATCCGCCGCATTGAAAAACTGAATATTGTTATAATTTAACGCTCCATTTGCGTCATAGAGAAATCGGGTATCGGGAATATCATCGACTCCGAACCTGATAACGGAAACTGCAATCTGGTTATCTTCTTGGATATTGGTTGAAAACGCCGCATAGTCAAACTTCGCGATGCCGGCGAAGTACTCCGCATGCATTAATGAAAACTCATATTGGTGGTCAATGCCTAACAAGCCGGCAGGATTCCAATAGGCTGCTGTGACGTCCTTGACAGAAGAAACCTGCGCCCTTCCCATTGCCAAAGCCCTTGCCCCCACCCCTATATTCATGAATTCGTTCGAATACTTGGGAGCTATTCCCTGAGGTTTTGCCGACATAGAAAACAATAAAAGCATAAACCCAAAAAAGATACCCCTGACGCCCATACAGATGCTTGATTCAATTGCAAAGTAAATAAAAAATGAGGTAAAACAGGTCTATCGTAAAAATATTCATCATGGCTTTTGGATCTTATAGTGCATTAATATAGCGTGGTTTGCAGTGGGCAGTTGACTTGCTCCGAACGGAAACTTTGTAGACCGTAATTAATAGTCGG
>DATGMS010000218.1:0-7441 GCA_035307285.1 Cyclobacteriaceae bacterium | reverse complement strand
CCATCATTCATAGCCCAAAGTTCTCATCATGCTCTCATTGGATTGCTCTGGGGCAAACACGCGGTGAGTCACGGATCCGTCTTTGTCGCGGTCAATGATGATGTGCTTAGGGGCAGGGATGAGACAGTGCTGAATTCCGCCATAGCCGCCAAGGGACTCCTGATATGCACCGGTATGGAAGAACCCTATATATTGCTTTTTACTCTTTTCAACTTTGGGAAGATAAATATTAAATTGGTGGGCCTCGGAATTATAATAATCCATGCTGTCACAGGTCAACCCTCCCAAAGAAATATTGTGGTATTCCTCATTCCAGTTGTTCACTGCCAGCATAATGTATTTTTGATTCAGACCCCAGCTGTCTGGCAACTGGGTGATGAAGGAGCCATCGATCATATACCAAAGCTCCTTGTCGTTCTGAAGCTTTTCGCCCAACACGGAATAGAGCACCGCACCGCTCTCTCCTACTGTATAGCTCCCAAATTCAGTAAATATATCCGGCTCTACCGTATGGTTTTTGGCACACATCCATTTGATGTTCTTGATGATCTGGTCAGCCATGTATTGGTAATCATAATCAAAGAAAACATTGGTCTTAATAGGCCAACCTCCACCAATATCCATCGTGTCCAATTCGGGACAAACTTTCTTCAGATCAACATATTTTTGAATAAAGCGCGTCAATTCCGACCAGTAATAAGCGGTATCCCTAATACCCGAATTGATGAAAAAGTGAAGCATTTTCAGGCTCACTTTCGGATTATCTTTTATCTTGGTTTCATACAACTCGATGATATCCTTGTACCTAACTCCCAGCCTGGAAGTATAGAAACCAAATTTTGGTTCTTCGTCAGAAGCAATTCGTATTCCCACTTGAAACGGAACATTCACATGCTCAAGATAATATTCAATCTCATCAAGATTGTCCAGGATCGGGATACAATTGACAAAACCATCATTTAACAACTCGGTGATGTATTGTTGATACAACTCTCTCTTGAACCCATTGCAAATGATAAAAGTCTGCTTGGAGATCTTTCCCCTCTCGTAAAGTTTACGGACCAGCGGGATGTCAAAAGTAGAAGATGTTTCGATATGGATGTCATTGTTCAAAGCTTCATCCAGGACAAAGCTGAAATGCGACGACTTGGTACAATAACAGTAGGTATAATTTCCCTTATAGTCGTGCGCCTCTATAGCATTGTTGAAATAAGTCTTCGCATTTTGTATGTTCTCACTGATCTTGGGCAGATAAGTCAACTTCAAAGGAGTGCCGTAGGTATCAATAATCTCCATCAAATTAACCCCATTGAAATGGAGGTCGTTGTTCTCCACCTTAAATTCCCGCGTAGGAAAGTCAAAGGTCTGCTGGATCAGGTCAATATATTTATTCATTAGCTATATCTATTTCAGTAAGTTTTGGTAACCCAAAATTTACATTTAAAATTCACATATCAAAGAAAAGTAATTCCCGCTGGAGTCTACCCTTTAGACCGTCTCTATTAATCTTTCTTTAACTTCCCATGAAATGCGGCAGGTCACATCCTGCAGGATAAAAAAAAATACCTCCTTGACGAGGAGGCATTTCATTAATGTGAAAAAAACGATAAGACTATGGCTATTTACCCAGCTCTTTGAATAACAGCTTTTCTTCCCGGTTGAATTTTTCCTGATTGACGATTACTTTTCTCAACACCTGCTTGAAACGGGCCTCGGCATCAACAATGCCCAAAACCTTGAAAAGCAAATCTTTGACTTCGATCTCCCTTTCTTTATCATACCTCAATGCAAAGGACTTAGACCCGTCATCGGTCCGCAATACAAACCATTGGGATTTGGCTGACGCAAGGATTCCTTTTAACAAAGGAAAATAGACGGCTACTGTCTCAGATAGGCTGAAGATGATCTCCCGGCTGGTCTGGTTGGAAGTATCTGTGTTAGATTTTTTTAGGGAAACGAGCTCATTCGAACCTATCCACTCCAACAAGGAAGGGGAACCAGAATCCGTATTTTCGTTTCTAACTATGGCCTGAAAGCTAAAAGTTATTTCAGGTGATGTGTTTTTATGTGAGGATGCGGTGAAAGACATGCTGAATTAATTTAAAGGTAAAATAAAACGATTATTGGCAACCTGATCTATACTGTGACAACAGCAGCAAGAATAAGCAGGTGGAAAAATTCGCATTCGTTTTCTTAAGTTTTTCATACTTCTCGATTTATAGTTCCTTGAATAATTCGGCAGGATTTAGCACCTTATCGGCTTTTAATGAGTGGATAGGTTGCTATAGGTTCGTAGAGCCTGTTCTCTCCCCTATTCTTTATAAAGCGCCACAAGTTGTTCATACTTGCAACCAATTATGTCTCAAAGGTAAGGCTTTTTCTTTATCATGCAATACCCTATAGATTTAATAGGGTATTATTTCCCAATATTACTCCCTTAATTGAATTAATTAAGATATCTCCTTGATTAGAAAGTCAGGTATAATGTTCTAAAGCTTAGCACCATGATCAAGATGCCGACAATAATCATCAAAGTCTGGGGCCTTACCTTCTTACAAATGACAGCCGCAAAGGGCGCAGCTACCACCCCTCCTAAAATGAGGCCAAGAACAGCAGCCCAGCTGATATCATCTAGAAACAAAAAAAATGTCCCGGCTCCGGCTACCGCCACAAAAAACTCTACGAAGTTGACAGTACCGATGGCATATCTCGGCGTCTGCCCTTTGCTCATCAAGGTTGAGTTAACAATGGGCCCCCATCCGCCCCCACCCGTGGTGTCTGCAAACCCTCCGACCAATGCCAGATAGGGAATGGTCTTGTCATCAGGATTAAGTTTTGGCTTATTCTTCTTAATAACCTTGCGGAGAATAACAATACCCATTATAAACAGGTAAACAGCCACATAGGGTTTTACTTGTTCTCCGTCAATGCTCGAAAGAAAATATGCTCCCAATATTGCTCCCACCACTCCCGGTATCAACAGACGTTTGGCAAGCTCCCATTTCACGTTCCCTAAAGTCCAATGGGATATACCTGACGCCAAGGTCGTAAACACCTCTGCCAAATGGACCCAAGCACTTGCGGAAGCCGGCGGAATGCCTATTCCCAATAGAATTGAGTTGGAGGTGATGCCATATGCCATACCTAGAGCCCCGTCAATGGTCTGGGCGACAAAGCCCACCAAAAGAAACCAGAAAAACATTTCGTATTCCCCAGGCAGTATCATTCCCATGTCGAAAAATGCCTGACTGATTATAAAGCCAATAATGCATGCTCCTATAAGGCTATAAAATAGCCACAAAGGCTTCTCTTTCATTATTAAAATTACTTTATCCATGAGGACGGGGTTTCCTTTGCACTTTAGATTTGCCAAAAATAGGCGGAAAATCTGAAACGACCAACAAGCCCTATAAATTTTGTAGGGTAAAGACCTCTGCCAGTAAGTCCCTTTTTATAGAAAAACTGCCGGACCGGAGATCAATGGGACATAGCCGGAAAGAGTTTAAAACTATTTTTCGTGATTCCTTTCTTTTAGTCTATAGAATTGATGTAATTCAACAGGGCACGTGATTCCGGTACTTTTTGATTGTTCTATCACGGGAAATCAGTGGAATCATTAACAAATACGGCGAGAGGGTCAGGAAAACCGATTGTTGGAATTGATCTTGAATACTTATTAAGGAACAAATCTTCTCTAAACAGATTTAATTCACCATTAGAATTAATAATTTCTTTATTTGATTATGGACGTAACAATAAAAAAAGGCTTTTTGAAACCTTTCAACGTGGTGTTAACCTTCGTGGTCTTAACGATATGCCTCTCCTGCGGAAACTCAGAAGTTGAGGAAGACCAAGGCATCCCTTTGCCCGTGGTCACCTTACAAAAGGACTCCACCATTACCACGTTTGAGTATTTAGGGGCAATTGAGGGGAAAGTCAATGTAGAAATCCGCCCACAGGTTGAGGGGATCCTGGACAGCATTTATGTAGATGAAGGCGATTACGTTGAGGAGTCCCAACCGCTGTTTAAAATTAATGCCATGCCCTACATGGAGAATTTAAAAAACGCTCAAGCCGCGGTGGAAGTAGAGAAAGCCCGACTTAACAATGCGCAAATCGAGTTGGAAAGGTTACAGCCATTGGTGGAACATGAAGTTATCTCCGAAGTTCAACTACGAACGGCGCAATCCGATTATGAAGTGGCCAAGTCCACCTTGGAGCAAATGCAGTCTCTTGAAGCTACCTCTAGGATCAACGTCGGTTTTACCCTATTGAAGGCTCCGGTCAGCGGCTACATTGGTAGAATCCCGAAGAGAATAGGAAACTTAGTCACTAAAGGAGACAGTGAACCTGTAACCGTCTTATCTGACATCTCTGAAGTATATGTGTACTTTGCCATGAGTGAATCCAACTACTTATTTTATAAGAAAATGAGTGAAGACACCACCGCACGCAGGTTGAACCCACACGTCAAACTGATCTTGGCGGATGGAAGTGAATTCGACCAGATCGGTGTCATTGATGCGGATGCCGGACAGATAGAACGATCAACGGGGTCCATTACACTTAGAGCGAAATTTGCAAACCCCGACGCCATTCTTCGAACAGGCAATACCGGAAAAATTATCCTGGAGCAGATTCACCCTAATGTACTGCTGGTTCCTCAACAGGCCACTACAGTAATCCAAGACGTAATGTTTGTATTTGTGCTGGACGAGGAAAACAAGGCTGTGCGGAAAGCTATCAAAGTTGAAGGCAAGTCGGGAAAAAATTACATTGTCAGTGAGGAGAACCTTTCGGAAGGTGACGTTATCGTCCTGAATGGGCTAGATAAGCTTACTGAAGGTACCAAGGTCAATCCAATTCCGGAAGGACAAGTCTTGGCCAATGTAAATAAAAGCGAATAATTTTTAGGTTCAATCCTCAACCGAACTATATGTTTAAATCCATAATAGACAGGCCAGTGCTGGCCTCTGTCATCTCCATCCTCATCGTCATCGCGGGGATCGTGGGGTTGTTGCAGCTGCCGGTCACCCGTTTTCCTGATATTGCTCCACCAAGTGTCAGTGTTAGTGTATCCTATCCGGGCGGAAATTCAGAAACTGTGGCCAAGTCGGTCCTCCTTCCATTGGAAGAAGCCATCAACGGTGTTGAAGACATGACATACATGCGGTCTATTGCCAATAATTCTGGTTCCGGGACCATTTCCGTGTTTTTTAAGCCGGGCACCGACCCGGATATTGCCGCTGTCAATGTACAGAACAGCATTTCCCGCGCAGTGAACCAAATTCCTCCAGAGGTGAATGAAGCCGGTATTTCTGTGGTCAAAAGACAAAGCGGGAATATCATGACCATTAATATTCTGAGTGAGGAAGAAGATTCGCCCTATGATGAGACCTTTCTACAGGCTTATGCCAGGATCAATGTGATCAGGGAGTTGTTAAGAGTGGAAGGTGTTGCACAGGCAGCACTTCTGGGGGGAAGGGATTATTCCATGCGGATCTGGTTAAACCCTGAAAAACTGGCCCTTTACGGACTGGTTCCTCAGGATGTCATGGCACAAATCCGCGACCAGAATTTCGAGTCTGCTCCGGGTAAGTTTGGAGAAACTTCCGAGGAAGTATTTGAGGCCGTTATCCGGCACAAGGGGAGGTTCAGCGAGCCGGAGGAATACGAAAACATCGTCATCAAATCGAACAATGACGGATCGATTCTTTATTTAAGAGACATTGCCAGAATTGAATTTGGATCTTCCAACTTGGGGAGTGACAATAAAGTAAATGGGAAACCCGGTGTGACCATCAATATTTCCCAAACAAATAATTCAAATGCCAAGGAGATCGATGAGGACATACGGGAAGTCTTGGAACGGACCTCCAAATTGTTCCCTGCTGGCATCACCTACGATATCTCCTACAGCGTCAGAAACCAGATCGACGAATCCATTGAACAGGTCATCTACACCATCATAGAGGCTTTCATCCTAGTTTTTATTGTCGTATTTATTTTTCTGCAGAACTTCCGATCCACCATCATTCCGGCGATCGCCATCCCGGTATCACTGATCGGTACCTTCTTCTTTTTAAATATGTTAGGGTTCTCGATCAATATCCTGACCATGTTTGCCTTGGTGCTGTCCATCGGGATCGTAGTGGATGATGCCATCGTAGTGGTGGAAGCGGTTCACCATAAGATGACCCATGACAAGCTTTCCCCCAAGAAAGCCACCATAGCAGCCATGAACGAAATTTCGGGCGCCATCATTTCAATCACCATCGTAATGGCGGCGGTATTCCTACCTGTTGGATTTATGGAAGGACCCGTAGGAATATTTTACAGACAATTCGCCTACACCTTGGCCATAGCCATTCTCATTTCAGCTGTAAATGCATTAACGCTCAGCCCCGTGCTTTGTGCTTTACTATTAAAGCCTGAAAAAGAAGATAAAGAGAGCGGCAGGTGGTTTCAACGATTTCAACGACGATTTTTCCGTGGCTTCAATACAGCGTTTGGAGCATTTACCAACAAATATGTAAGATCCGTAACTTGGCTTTTGCGTAAAAAGTGGTTGGCCGTCGGCATGTTAGCTGCACTATTGGGCATCACCGTCTTACTTTTCCAGAATACACCTAAGGCATTTATTCCATCGGAAGACGATAGCTTTTTGACGTATTCATTGGCCATGCCTCCCGGTGCCTCCTTGTTTAGGACTACCGAGGCCTTGCAAAAAGCCGATTCGATCATTCAAAATCATGATGCTGTAGCTAGCGTGAACAGTGTCTCCGGATACAATGTAATCGATGCTACCACCAGTCCTTCTTTTGCCATGGGATACATTAATCTGAAGGGATTGGATGAACGGGGAGAGGTCAACAGGATTGATGATTTGATCGAGGATCTAAAGGAACAATTGAGTACTGTAACTGAAGGCAACATCAACGTGTTTGCAAGACCGACTGTACAGGGATTCGGGGATTTCAGCGGTCTGGAGTTGATCCTTCAGGATCGCCTTGGAGGCAGTTATGGAGACTTTAGCCTGGTAGCGGATGAGTTTCTGGTCCAACTTAACCAAAGACCGGAAATTGAAAACGCCTTTACTTCCTTCAAAGCAAATTTCCCCCAATACGAAGTGACTATCGACTACCTCAAGGCAAAGAACATGGGAGTCAGTGTTCAGGCCATGATGAGGACTATCCAATCCTATTACGGTAGGGTCCAGACAGGCGATTTCAATAGGTTTGGGCGACAATATCGGGTATACATGCAATCCGATGTTGAATACCGTGACGAGCCGAAATCCTTGGGTTCAATATTTGTAAAAAATGATCAGGGAGAAATGCTTCCTGTCAATACGCTGATGACCATGGAAAGGGTCTACGGCCCTGAGATCGTCAACCGCTACAACCTGTTCAATTCCCTTACCATCAATGCCAGTCCGGCT
>DATGMS010000217.1:0-2574 GCA_035307285.1 Cyclobacteriaceae bacterium | reverse complement strand
TTGAATGCTTCTTTGGCTTTATCGGATAGGTCCAGTGCCAGAAAGGGTTCGTCAAACTGTATCCACTCCACCTTATGGGCTTCCAGTTTTTTCAAAACATCGAGGTAAACAGGCAGAAGGTTTTTGATTAAATCCAAGCGTTCAAATCCTTCTTCTTTTTCCTTTCCTAACAATAAATAGGAAACCGCCCCGATGATTACGGGCTTGGTTATAATTCCGGAGCTTTTGGCTTCGGCAAACTCATTGATGATTTTGGTGGAAAATAATTTGAAAGGCTGGTTTTTGCGAAACTCGGGAACGATATAATGGTAGTTCGTGTCGAACCATTTCGTCATTTCCATGGCGGTAATGTCAAGCCCGTTTCGCTGATAGCCTCTGGCCATCGCAAAATAAAGATCAAGCTCTGAATGGGAGTTGTTAAGGATCACTTCATGGTAGCGTTCTGGAATCGCTCCCACGGTAAAGGACATGTCCAGTACCTGATCATAAAAGGAAAAGTCATTGGACGGGATCAAATCAATGCCCTTGTCCTGTTGCAACAGCCAATTTTGTAGCCTGATCTTTCTTCCTGTTTTCATCAGTTCATCCACTGATATTTTGCCTGACCAATACTGCTCGCAGGCTTTTTTGAGTTCTCTGTTGCTACCAATCCGCGGGTAGCCAAGAATGTGTGTTTGCATCTACTGTAACTTTTAAATGGTAAAATGATTTAAAAGCTCTTTAAAATGCTTCAGATGATTTCGTGAGATGGGTTTTAGGTAAGGAAAATGCTAATAGTAGGTATAGACCACACCAAAATCATTTAAATAATGGTGGTTGTAAAAAAGCATTGTACTGACTTAAAGCTTCAAACCGCGAAAGCATTGTCATCCTGCCTAAGATGGGGCAGGTCGGAACAGGCAGGTCTCCTGACTTGTAACGGATGTCATCCCCTTCCCGCTTTTGGCAGTGGCATAATTGATGAGATCCTTTGGTGTGTTACTTACAGTTGCGCGACAGTTCGTGATTTTCACACGATTCCCTATTAATTCACAGCGAAGTAAAACCTTTTCCGATTGTTGAAGAATAAAAAGAACTATTGGTTTCAAATGTAGCAACTTTTTCCATTATCTCATTTTTATTTAAGCAATTGATGGTTGAAGGAAGAGAAAAGCAATTGTTTAATTTGTCTTGGTACTAGGGAAAACAAAGGCTTGGAGGGTCTATAACTTAGCGAAGAATCTCCTGATGGATCGACCGAAGCATATTTCATTGGCGTTATCGCCTCAGGGCGGTAACGCACATGTTGTAATTTCCTCTCCTTTCTCGAAGTTAGTCTGGGCGTATTGGGTAACGCTGTCGTTTATACATTTACATAACGCCTAGAGGTAATACAAAATGCTAAGCCTCACAGCTTCCACAGGTAACCAGTTCGGCGATCAGTTCTTTGGATACACTTTGGCTCCTTTGGTAATACAGGGTTTTCACTCCCAGCTTCCATGCTTCAATGATCAGCCGATTCACTTCTTTCACGGGCAAATTGGAGGGGATGTTCAGGTTCAAACTCTGCCCCTGATCAATAAACCGCTGGCGGATAGATGCCTGTTGAACAATCTCCAGTTGGCTTATTTCCTTGAAAGTCTTGAATACTGCCTTTTCCTCTCCGGAAAGCTCCCCTAGATGCTGTACACTCCCATGGTGTAACATGATGCTCCGCCAGGTTTCCTCCGTGTCGATCCCTTTCTCCACCAACAGCTGTTTTAAGTACTTATTCTTTCGCATGAAGTTTCCTTTGGCGAGGCCCGCCTTATAATAGTTGCTGCTGAAAGGCTCGATTCCCGGAGAGGTTTGTCCTAAGATTGCCGATGAAGAAGTAGTAGGGGCAATGGCCATCAGGGTGGTGTTGCGCTGCCCATATCCTTTCAGGACTTCCGGCTCCCCATAGATGTCGGCCAGGCTTTTGGAGGCTTTTACGGCTTTTTCACTGATATCTTTGAAGATACTGTGGGTGAGTCCCTTGGCTTGTAGCCCTTCAAAAGGGATCCTGTTTTTTTGAAGGTAAGAATGCCAGCCCAATACCCCCAAACCTAAGGCCCGGTGACGTTTGGCAAATCGATTGGCGGAGGAGAGGTAGTAATTTTCTTCAGTTTTGGCAATAAATTCCTGCAGTACGGCGTCGAGAAAATAGATGGCTAGTTTGACCGCTTCCGTGTCTTTCCATTCGTCGTACAGTTCCAGATTCATGGATGATAGGCAGCAGATAAAAGATTCCTCCTTGCTAGAAGGCAAGGCAATTTCGGAACAGAGGTTACTGCTGAAAATATTCATTTCCAAGTCTTTATAGACCTGTGGTTTATTCCTGTTGACGTTGTCCGTAAAAAAGATATAGGGAAGCCCTTTCTGCTGCCTGCTTTCTAATACTTTTGCCCAAATTTCCCGCTTCTGATAGTCTCCGTCGATCATTTCTTGCATCCAGTAATCAGGGACACACACGCCGAAAAAAAGGTTTTGGATGGGATTGCCAATATTTTTGATTTCTAGGAACTCCGCAATATCAGGATGGTCGATATCCAGATAGGCGGCAAAAGCACCACG
>DATGMS010000216.1:0-9309 GCA_035307285.1 Cyclobacteriaceae bacterium | reverse complement strand
AGGGCGATCATCATCACGGCATTGCCGTGAGGCAAAAGTCCTGGGGACGAGCCAGCTTTTTAGCGCGATAAAATGATGCAGCATCATATAATTTATTTTGTATATTAGAACTCAATTTTATAAGCTCTGAGTGATTATTCGCTTAGTGAAAACCTAAATTCTGCCTTAAGAAGTATGATCAAGAAAATGACTGTCTATCAGGTAGACGCTTTTGCTTACAGGCCTTTTCCCGGAGACCGCGTTGCAATATGTCCCTTAGAGGAGTGGTTGGCGAATGAAGTCATGTAGGTAATATCGGGGGAGAGCAATCTTTCCGAGACGTTGTTTATGTGCCTAAAGGAAATGATTCTGAAATCCGATGTTTTACTACGGAGGAATAAACAATATATCATATGCCAGATAAAAATAATTCCAAAATGACCTTGTTACTTCCCCCCGGACAAGGACGAATCTACCGATGCGGAGCTATGACGGCTGTTTTTAAGGCAGATGAAGAGGAGACTGATGAGAAATACAGCATTTCCGAATGGTGGCTTGAACCGAATTCCACCGGACCGGGCGCCCACCAACACCAACACAACGATGAAATATTTTATGTTTTGGAAGGCTCAGCTTCGCTATTTGTCGGTGATCGGTGGATCAGTGCGGAGAAAGGAACTTTTATCCGTATTCCTGCCAGAACAATGCATGATTATGAAAACCGCACGGATCAAAAGGTTGGCTTGCTAAACTTTTTCATTCCTGGGGGATTTGAAAGAAACATGCCCGAGATAGTAAGGTGGTTTCAAGACAGTCCAAGCCATCTATAAGACAACAGATGGGCAATTTTCCTTTGGCCGCCAACGATAATGGTCGCCAGAGTTTTTGCTTTCGTTAAGGCGTAATATACTTATTGTAGCGCATACAGCTGAGAGGGTATAAGCCAAGCCTACAACTGCCCATAAAGTACGTTATGCGAATTCTGTTTTATTGTCTGTTGATCTTCAACCCCACTGCTTCTATTCCCTCTAGTTCTTCTTTGCGCATATACTGTATAAATTGCACCTTTAGCTTCTGTGGACTTAAGGCTGGAATCTGGGGCAGAGTGTCCTGTTTGGTGAAGACATTGCCAAATCCGTCCCCTAAAGGACGTCCGGTTTTGTTGTCAAACAGGCTGACATTGATCAGCGAATCTGTTAGCAGGTTGTCAAGACTATCTTTTAGCAAATAACGAATATAGATATTGTGAAACTCATAGGATTCATTGTACCGTACATTGAGGAGGGAAACCGAGTTGTTAAGCTCGAGGGGACCTGTCTCAAATGTAACGGTATCTTCTGCAGCCCAGAGGAGCGCCTCCATTCCTTGGTGCTCCTCAAATACCCTGTCGGAATTGCAGGCCCAGACCGATGCCAAAGCAGCGGTCCACAACAACAGCTTATTCCTTCCCTTCATTTGTATTGCCCTTATTTTGTCCTCCTTTACCCCGGTTCCGATTAAAGTTGCGTTTTTTGTTGCTCCTCGGCTCCTTGGAGGCGTTGTCTGGAGAACCAAGTGACGGATTGGCAGGTGTGGCAGCCTGGTCCTGTGGTGTCTTGTTCCGGTTATCGGTATTCTTCCTTCCGATACGGTTTTTCCGGCTTCTTTCACGGTTAGGGCTCTGCTCAGATTTGCTTGATTTTATCTCTTCCGGCTTGACTTGAACGGCTCCCGCAGGATTGTTTACCGGTTTTTTTGGTTTTCTCTTTTTCTTCTTTTTAAGTTGGCCGCTAAATTTCTTGTCCAGAAGTTCTAGGTCTCTATTGGATTTGCTTAAATCCTCCACGCCTTCGAATGCCTTGTCCTGTAGAAGGCTAAATGGCTTAATACCCTTTGCATTCAGCTCAATAATTTCCTTGGCCCGATCACAATCGATGGAATGCCAGTTGTTGTCATTGTTGTAGCTGAACCACATCAATTTCCGGAAAATGTCTGTTTTCTGTAATTTAGCACTTCCTGCTTCCGTAAGCAGAGGCTTCTCCACATTAGGGATGTCCTTTAATGCGGATAGGTAGGTGTCAAGTTCATAGTTCAAGCAGCATTTAAGTCTTCCGCATTGTCCGGAAAGCTTGCTGGGGTTGAGCGATAAGTTCTGGTATCTGGCTGCTGAAGTAGAGACGCTTTTAAAATCATGGATCCAAGTGGAACAACAGAGTTCCCGACCACAGACTCCGACTCCGCCGATTCGCCCGGCCTCTTGTCTAAGACTTATTTGGCGCATTTCGATGCGTACCCTGAATTCACCGGCCAGCAGCTTGATCAGCTCCCTGAAATCTACCCGGTCATCAGCGGAATAATAGAACGTAGCTTTTGAATTATCTGCCTGGTACTCGACGTCCGACAGTTTCATCTGCATACCCAGTTCGTCAATAATTTGTTTGGCTCTATAAAGAGTGGGAATTTCCCGGTTTTTGGCCTCGCTCCATTTTTCTAGATCTTTCTGGTTGGCCACACGATAGATCTTCAGGATATCGTCATTGTCTTTGACCTTCCTTTTTTGCATTTGAAGCCGCACCAATTCGCCCTGAAGGGATACGTAGCCGATATGGTGTCCATTGGGTACATCTACCACGATGGGGTCACCCGTTGTCAGATGGAGCTGGTTGGTATTTCTATAATATTCTTTTCTTCCTCCTTTAAATTTAACTTCTACAATATCAAACCTATCTATCTCAGGAATCCCCATGTGGGACAACCAATCATAAGAATTCATTTTATTGCAATCACTCGTACCACAAGTACCGTTGTTTTGGCAGCCCCCGGTTCCGGAGGTGGTAGAGCAGCTATTACATCCTGCCATTTATCTATATATTTAAGGGAGGCGAACCTCCACGTTAATGATCTGGTAGGATCATTTGGATTACTTACAAGACATCCTGTCCGATATCCTTTCGGTAATAATGATTCTCCCACCTAATCTGATCTGCCCTTTCATAGGCATGGGCTATTGCCTCTTTTAAATTTTCACCTTTCCCGGTGATGCTAAGGACTCTTCCGCCGTTCGTAAGTATATTTCCATCTTCGTTGGCTTGGGTTCCGGCATGAAAGGTAAAGGATTTATGGTCGTTGGGGTGCATCAAGCCGTGGATTTTGTCTCCTTTTGTATAATTCCCGGGATATCCCCCCGCCACCACTACTACAGTGGCAGTGGCACCCTTTTCTATTTCCAAATCGTAATTTGCAAGATCCTGGGTTCCTATTGAATACAACAGATCCACAAAGTCACTTTTGATACGTGGCAATACGGCTTGTGTTTCCGGGTCGCCCATCCTCACATTGTATTCGATCACCCAGGGTTCCCCCTCTACATTCATCAATCCGATAAAGATAAAACCTTTATAATCTAGTTGTTCTTTTTTTAAGCCTTCTACAGTAGGCTTAATTATCCTCTCCTCCACCTTTTGCATAAAGGCATGGTCTGCAAAAGGAACAGGGCTAACAGCGCCCATTCCTCCAGTATTGAGACCGGTGTCCTTTTCCCCGATTCTTTTATAATCTTTGGCTTCAGGAAGGATTTTGTAATCCACTCCGTCTGTAGCCACAAAGACAGAAACTTCAATACCTGAAAGGAATTCCTCCACGACCACCTTGTTAGAAGCTGCCCCGAATTTGTTTTCAAGGAGCATCTCCTTCAAGCCCGCTTCGGCTTCTTCATACGATTGGAGAATCAGGACACCCTTGCCCGCAGCCAGACCATCTGCTTTCAAAACAATGGGAAGACGTTGATCACGGATGAATTTCAATCCCTCCTCTATGGTTTCTTTGGTAAATGAATTGTAGGAGGCGGTGGGGATCCCGTTTCTGGCCATAAATTGTTTGGAGAAGTCCTTGCTACCTTCCAAGGCAGCCCCTTTTTGGGAAGGGCCGACTACTGCCACACCGCCTGTTAGGGGATCGCCTGTAAGAAAATCACGGATTCCTTTGACCAAAGGCTCCTCAGGCCCAACCACGACCATGTCGATCTTATGTGCAAGGATAAAACTTTTGATCCCTTCAAAATCAGATATGCTTAAGGCTACATTTTCAGCAATTGATGAAGTGCCGGCATTACCTGGGGCCACGTAGAGTTTTTGACATCGGGGGCTGTTTACCATCTTTGTGGCAAAGGCATGTTCCCTTCCTCCACTTCCAATCAATAATATATTCATTTAGTCTAGCTCTACTTTTAGTTTGCGTGTTCCGAAATAAACTTTATCCGGTACACTCTGATTTCTTCCTCGCCGAAATCCTCGTCAGATAGTTCGTTCAGTGCCTCTTGGATATTGTCCGTGCTGGCGCTCATAAAATAGTCATGTAGGATGTCTTCGCGCTCATCATCCATGATGTTTTCTATGTAATAGTTGATATTTAACTTGGTGCCGCTGTAGATGATTTGCTCTATCTCATGTAGCAATTGTGACATGGGAATGTTGAGATTGGAGGCGATCTCTTCCAGGTCGATCTTTCTATCCACCTGTTGGATAATGGAGATCTTCACTTTGGATCTGGTTCCGGAAGACTTCACAACCACGTCAGCAGCGGTCGTAATATCGTTTTCCTCTACATAATTTTCTATCAACCTTAGAAATGAAGCCCCAAATTTAAGGACCTTGCCCATGCCCACACCATTGATTTGTGCCAACTCGTCTTGGGTCGTGGGATAAACCGTGGCCATTTCTTCCAAGGAAGGATCTTGAAAGATAACATAAGGAGGAAGGTTTTTTGATTTCGCAAGTTTTTTTCTCTCTGCCTGTAATAATTCGAAAAGCTTTTCATCATAAGCTTTTCCCATGCTGTTTAAGTCTTCGGTGATGTCCTTTTCCACAATTTCTTCAAAATTATGATCCTTACTTAATAAAACAGAATAGGGTTCAGCGAGGAAGTTTTCGCTTTTGTCCGAGAGGAGGATGACACCGTAATTCTCAATGTCTTTCTCTAACAAGCCGAAAATCATTGCCTGTCTGATTACTGTTTTCCAGTACTTCTCGTCCTGGTCCTTCCCTTTTCCAAAAACGTCGAGTTGATCGTGTTTGTAACTTTCGACATATTCTGTTTTAATCCCTTGCAGCAGGTCTACGATGTGGTTTAAATTGAACCGCTGCTGGGTTTTTTTTACAGCTTCGATGGCCAGCACAATATCGTCTTTTCCTTCGAAGGTCACTTTGGCTTTTTTACAGTTGTCACAAAAACCGCAATCTTTATCCAAGGATTCGCCAAAATAATGCAACAACACCCTTCTTCTACACACGGTGCTTTCTGCATATGCAGCCATTTCCTGCAGAAGGACTTTGGCGTTTTCCCTTTCGTTGACAGGTTTGTCCTTATTGAACTTCTCCAACTTCACAATGTCCTCATAGCGGTAGAACATTAGGCAATGGCCTTCCAGTCCGTCCCTTCCCGCTCTTCCGGTCTCCTGGTAATAACCTTCCAAGGACTTGGGTACATCATAATGAATGACATAGCGAACATCCGGCTTGTCGATACCCATACCAAAAGCGATGGTAGCTACGATTACGTCCAGATCTTCGTTTAGGAAACTGTCTTGGTTTTTTATCCTTACATGGGAGTCCAAGCCGGCATGATAGGGGGCGGCATTGATGCCATTTACCACCAGCAATTCTGCTATCTCCTCCACTTTCTTCCTGCTAAGGCAATAGATGATCCCGGATTTACCCTTATGGGTTTTGATGAATTTTATAACCTGCTTCTTGGTTTCGTTTTTCACTTTAGGTCTAATCTCATAGTAGAGATTGGGCCTGTTGAAGGAGGACTTGAAGAGGTCGGCTTCCTCCATCTGGAGGTTGCGCTGTATATCCTGCTGTACTTTCGGGGTGGCCGTCGCCGTCAAGGCAATGATGGGTAAATGGGATCCCAACTGGGCAATGATCGATTTGATCTTTCGGTATTCCGGCCTGAAGTCATGCCCCCATTCGGAGATACAATGGGCTTCATCAATCGCCACAAAACTCACATTAGCTTCTTTAAGAAAATTAATGTTTTCTTCCTTTGTAAGTGATTCAGGAGCCACATAAAGAAGTTTGGCCATTCCGCTAAGGACCTCCTTTTTTACCTTATTGGTTTCAGATTTACTGAGGGTTGAATTAAGAAAATAGGCATTTATTCCGAAGGCGTTGAGCTGGTCCACCTGGTTTTTCATTAAAGCGATCAAAGGCGATATCACGATGGCGGTTCCTTCCTTTATCACTGCCGGGAGCTGGTAACATAGAGATTTTCCCGCACCTGTAGGCATAATGACAAAAGTATTTTTACCTGCCAGTATACTGTCTACAATTAATTCTTGATTTCCACGGAACTGGTTGAAACCAAATATCTTCTTTAAATTTTCTTTTACAGTTTTATCCACTTCACTTACTTTATTTAATGATGAGCAGCATGCTTTTCATTAAAGTTAAAAGGATTTATTTTTACCTTTGTTGCAAATTTAATAATTAACCACGGTAAAATTGAAGTTAATAAAAAATATTAAGAACAGTGCTATAAAAGTGCTTCAAACGGAAGCAGAAGCCATTCTTAAGATAGTAGATTTTATAGATGGTGATTTTGAAGCCTGCGTGGAGGCTATTTTGGCTTCTAAAGGCAGATTAGTTATTACTGGAGTGGGCAAGAGTGCAATTATTGCCCAGAAGATGGTAGCGACCATGAATTCAACCGGTACACCTGCATTGTTTATGCATGCGGCAGATGCCATCCATGGAGACTTGGGCATGATCCAAGAGGAGGATTTTGTTCTTTGCATCTCGAAGAGTGGAAATACACCGGAAATAAAGGTACTGGTTCCTTTGGTAAAGCGGTTGGGATCCAAACTGATCGCAATGGTAAGCAATACCCGCAGTTTTTTGGCCGAACATTCTGATTTTGTACTCAATGCAACCATAGAGGCCGAGGCATGTCCCAACAATTTGGCACCTACTACCAGCACTACCGTGCATCTGGCGCTGGGAGATGCCCTGGCTGTTTGTCTGTTGGAAGCAAGAGGCTTTGGCCCCGAGGATTTTGGGAGATTCCATCCCGGGGGATCTTTAGGCAGGCAACTTTATTTGACCGTAGAGGATGCGGTTCAAAAGGATTTTGTGCCTATAGTATCCAAAGAAGCAAGCCTAAGTGAAGTCATCATGGAAATTAGCAGTAAGAGGTTGGGGGCCACTGCAGTGGTAGATCATCGGCAGCTACTGGTGGGGGTGATCACGGATGGCGATTTGAGAAGGATGCTCCAAAGACAACCTGATCTGCTTACCGTCAGAGCGGAAGATATCATGAGCCTTAATCCAAAGACAATTTCCAAGGATGAATATGCCATTCGGGCCTTAAATAAGATGAAAGATTTTAATATCACACAACTTATTGCGATGGAGGGAGAAAAGATCATAGGATTTGTTCATATTCATGACTTAATGAAGGAAGGCATCGTATAATACCAAAATAATGGAAGAAACCCCTTTTGTGATCATTATGGCCGGCGGGATCGGCTCCAGGTTTTGGCCCTATAGCCGGGACAGCTATCCCAAGCAGTTTCTGGATGTTTTGGGTACGGGCCGTTCCATGTTGCAAATGACCTATGATAGGTTTTCTCCTTTCACCACCCCCGACAGGATCATGGTGGTCTCCAATAGTAAATATGGTCATCTGGTCAAAAAGCAGTTGCCGGAGATACCAGAAAGCAATGTCTTATGTGAACCCGTGAAGAGGGACACTGCTGCCTGTATTGCCTATGCCAGCTACAAAATTAGAAATGCTAATCCAGATGCCTTCGTGATCGTGAGCCCATCGGATCACTTAATCATCAATGAATCCCACTTCCAAGGCAAAATTAAAATCGCCCTTCAGTCTGCCTCAGATAGGAATTTGGTCACTATCGGGATTAAGCCTAACCGCCCAGATACTGGCTATGGCTATATTCAGTACATTAACAATGCGGGCGGCCAAGCCTATAAAGTAAAAACCTTCACCGAAAAGCCCAACCTCGAATTGGCGACTACTTTTTACCAAAGCGGCGAGTTTGTTTGGAACTCGGGTATTTTTGTCTGGAAGAACGAAAGCATTATCCACGCCTTTGAGCAGTTGATGCCAGAATTGGCAGAGGTTTTCGAAGAGGGCAAGGAATACTGGGGCACTGATCAAGAGCCAAGTTTTATCCAAAAGGCTTATACCCAGGTTAAAAATATTTCCATTGATTACGGTGTCATGGAGAAATCTGATTCGGTGTATGTAGTATTGGGTGATTTTGTATGGGCGGATTTAGGATCTTGGCAAGGACTTCACGAATTGCATCCGCGTGACAGCCACAACAACGTTGTGGAGGCTAATGCCCTTCTCTATGACACCAAAAATAGTTTTATTAAGGTAAGTCCTGAAAAGCTGGTGGTGGTGCAGGGCCTGGACAATTATTTGATCAACGAGAGTGATAATGTCCTTCTAATCTGCAAGCTGGATGCAGAAAACCGCTTCCGGGAATTTGTAGCAGATGCAAAGGTGAAGGGGGAAGACTTTGTTTAGGAAGTACAGCAAAAGCCACGAAGAAACAGTTCATCGTGGCTTTTTCTGTTGTAATCTACTCATCAGTTCTCCGGATATCTGAGTCGTTGTTGAATTTCAACAATTCCGGAGCTCCGCAATTATTTTCAATCATTTTCCAAAAAAGGATATCTATAGTCGGTGGCGGAAACGAATGTTTCTTTGATGGTCCTCGGAGACACCCATCGTAGGAGGTTGATCATGGAGCCGGCCTTGTCATTGGTGCCGGAGGCTCTGGCTCCCCCAAAGGGTTGCTGTCCCACTACCGCTCCTGTGGGTTTGTCGTTGATATAGAAGTTCCCTGCCGCATTTTTAAGTTTTTGCGAAGCCAGTTCTATTGCATAGCGATCCTGCGAGAATATGGCTCCCGTCAAGGCGTAAGGAGATGTCTGATCCACCAATTCAAGGGCAGTTTCAAAATGTTCTTCATGATAAACATACACCGTGAGCACGGGGCCGAATATTTCCTCCTGCATAGAAGGATAAAGCGGATCCTGCACCAAGATAACAGTAGGCTCTATAAAGTAGCCTACGGACTTGTCATAATTCCCTCCAGCAATGATTTCCACGTGGGCGGCTTCTTTTGCGCGGTCGATGTAGCCAGTGATTTTGTCGAATGACTTTTCATCAATAACCGCGTTGATAAAGTTGGAGAAGTCTTCTACGGGCCCCATTTTCATGGAGGCGAGGTCTTCGATCAGATACTTCTTGACATCTTCCCAAAGATTTGAAGGAATATAAGCGCGAGATGCGGCGGAACATTTTTGTCCTTGATATTCA
>DATGMS010000215.1:0-3545 GCA_035307285.1 Cyclobacteriaceae bacterium | reverse complement strand
ATAAACGGTGAATCCAGTACCCCGAAATACAAACAGATCGTCAATTCTATTGTCGAGGACATAGAAAAGGAGTACCTTATTGTTGGGGACAAAATACCTTCTATCAGCGAAATCAGCGAAGAATACTTGCTGTCTAGGGATACGGTGGAAAAGGCCCTGAACATTTTGAAAGACAGAAAAATTATCCTTTCCGTGAAGGGCAAAGGATATTATGTCGCCAAAACCATCAAGCAATCCAAGCCAAAAATTCTATTACTACTCAGTAAGCTCTGCAATTGCACATTGAAGATATACAATTCGTTCGTGGCGAGCATGGGGCTTGATTCACAAGTTGAACTGCAATTATATGGTTGTGATCCGGAGGTTTTGGCCAAACTGTTACAGGAAAACATGGATGCCTATGATTATTATGTGATCATGCCGCACTTTAAACTCTCATCCAATAGCGATGCGTGCAAAAAGGCGAAGGCACTTTACTATATCAATCAAATACCTGGGGATAAGTTGGTCCTCTTGGACAACCATCTACCGGAACTGGGTGAAGATGTCGCATCTATATACCAAGACTTTGAGACAGACATTTTTCAGGCGTTAAAGAAGGGGATGAATAAACTTTACAAATATGAAAAATTAATTTTGGTCTTTCCCAGCGATGCCATCTATCCTTTTCCAATCGGGATAAAAGACGGTTTTGAGAAATTTTGCCGTAGATACGGGTTCGATTTCGAAATTTGGGATACCGTCAATCCCAACCTGGAACTGGAACCCAAGGATGCCTATGTATTAGTAGAAGAAAGCGATCTGGTAAATCTGATGAACCAGGTAAATAGAACAGAATACATTCTGGGTGAAGACATTGGCATCATTTCCTACCATGATACATCTCTTAAAGACTTGCTGGGGATAACAGTAGTCTCTACTAACTTTACAGCAATGGGAGAAACCGCAGCTTTCATGATCAAAAAAAGAAAGAGAGAAATAGTCAAAAGCGTCTTCCACTTTATAGATCGAGGGTCACTCTAACTCAAAGCGGGGTGAATAGGTGCGTACCGGTTTGGTACATGATTGTTTCTATGAAAAACACATGCCTTTGTAGAAACTCCTCGGCACCCCGACCGAAGCGGATTTGGGATCATTGGTATGAGTAATATGGCTCAAAATAGGAGCCGAACCTGCCCTTTCTAATGACTTCTTGGCTGCCGAAAGCTACTGAGATTAGCGTTATTCGGGCGAAAATCCGGGAACTCCCTAAAAAACTAGCTATCTACCACTAGACGTTGCATGGTATCAGATTGACCGATTTCTTTCCCGTTTAGCAAAACAATTAAGCCTTTTCCCCTCCCGTATTTTTCACCTGTCCTATCCCAGATCACGGTAACAATATTCCCCTTGTACGCCACATTGTCCAGGCAGAACCAATCCCACTGGCCAGAAGGAATTAAAGGGTTAACCTCAATTTTATTGTCCGCCCTTGGCCTTAACCCTACCAATCCGGTAATGATCAGATCATTAAAAGTAGAATGGTTATAGTATTTGCTTCTTTCCTGATCGCCTTTCAGCCAGTACCCCGTTTTTTCATCCAGATATTCTCCAATGTAAGGTCTTCCCCGGTAGTATTGCGACTCCACATAAAGATTCATCAATTCGAAATAATCGGCTTTTGAAACGGTTTGTTGATCATAATTATTGAGAAGATTGGCCATTGCCGTCATCGTTTGGGAAGTAGCAAAGGGCCAGATGGCACCATCCCATTCGCAGTTACAACAGCCATTCGCACGGAATTCCGGGTGCCTGCATTCTGCTGTGGTCAAACCAAAAGGGGCCAAAAACCCACCTTCATCAGTGACCTGATCCCATCCGGCTTTGTAAACCCCATCATCAGGAAGGTTAAAATACCAAGGGATAAATCCAATGGCTTCTCTTACTCCAGCAAAGTCTCCATCCTCTTTCAGTGTTTCAAAAAACAGGCTTTCTTGGTTCCACAGTTTCTTTTGTACCAATTGTTTTAATTGCACGGCCTTTTCCTCATAGCGAGCGGCCAGATCCGTATTTCCGTCCATACCTGCCATTTTGGCCAAAGCCATTGCATTGCCGTACATATAACTGTTGATCGTTGGTCGGGCATTTTTCTCCCTTCGGCCTCCGCTAATGGATTCTTCCATACCATCTTTTACGTCATGTTGCCAAAAAAGCCCATCCTCACGGCCCCGGTCCTTTTCCCAGTTTTCATATTCCATCATGAGATCCGGCATCATATCCAGCAAATAACTGCTGTCACCATCCACTAAAAATCGGTTATAAAGCGCATCTGCAGTCCAACTGCTAAAGGAGCGGAGTTTTTCCATCGGTTTACCTTCATTTCCCCGAAACCATGTATGCACAATCTGGTCCAGGTATTTGTCATCATGTAACCACCTAGATTCATAAATTTGATGGCCCAATGCACAGCTGATCAAATTGTATTTGTCTGAATAAGACCGCTCCACCAAGAATTCTGTCATACCATATCCTACGGGCGTTTCTTTGATATGCTTTCTCAAAGTCCACCATCTATAATAAAAAATCTCTTCAAAATTTTGCTGTGGTGCTTCAAACAAAGGAATATTGGCGGACATCCACTCCCAGGCCTGATCATTAGGAATGGCCTGGACAATGGTTTCCTCTTCCATTTGGTTGAAAAGATCCACATGAAATTTGAAATCTTCTTTATTTAAAACCGCAGGACCCTTCTCTTCTAAAGGCTTCGTCGTGCAGCTATAAGCAGACATGATTAATATAAGGATGGTATACTTCTTCAATTGATACATAAACGAGTTTTTTTCAACAAGCAATAGATAGGCGAAAAATCCACAACTAAACGCTTCTTCCTTAGTAATGGATATTATACATCGATATGACTTTTTATTTGCCATAGAAGGTATAGGTCTCGCCAGCGGTAGTATGCAGGTCATAAACCTGGTATTCAGGAAGTCGGACTTCATGAAGGTTAGCCTTCTCAGAGATTAAGGGGCGCTTGACTTCCGGGCTATAGAAAAAGCCGTTTGGATTTTCTCCCATGGCTTTTTTTAATGAGGTGTCTCCTTCCAAGCGCAGCTTATTTTCAACGCGAATTCTGCAATTTCCCCCTAAGTTAGACCGAATTACCAATTTGTCGATCTTGCTGTCCTTCCAGGTCAATTCCACGATCTCAAAGCCCCCCCGGGACAACAGACCTTTAACCGATCCCTTGGTCCATACACTTGGCAAGGCTGGCAATAAATGAATCGCTCCATCATGGCTCTGAACCAGCATTTCAGCAATACCTGCAGTACAGCCGAAATTACCATCAATCTGAAAAGGCGGGTGCGCATCCAACATATTAGGGTAGGTACCTCCTCCCTTTGTGTCCTGCGTCACGAGACTCAGTTGATTGGTCAATAGTTTATATGCATGATCTCCATCAAGCAGTCTTGCCCAAAGATTGACTTTCCACCCCATGGACCAACCTGTCGAGGGATCTCCCCGGAACATCAGCGAGGTTTTTGCCGCATCAAAAAGCTCGGGAG
>DATGMS010000214.1:0-3075 GCA_035307285.1 Cyclobacteriaceae bacterium | reverse complement strand
GGACAAAACGGAATAATAGATTCTTGGTACAAAGCTGGGGTTCCTGTGGAATTTCACCTTTACCAGAACGGCGGACACGGCTTTGGTCTTGGAAACCCCGGTCGCACCAGCAACCGTTGGTTTGATGCCTTCACCTATTGGTTAGAGATCAATGGCTTCCTTGCTGCCGAGTCTAAAGAATGAAAAGAGGACAAAGCAGCGGATTTACAATTGAAAAGTTTGCGTAGGGGAAGACTAATGTTATTCCTTCTCTGCGACAATTTTAGAAGTTTTGATCCAGTGCATGGGCGGGCACTCAGACAGGACCCGCTCTTGCACTGGACAGGCTTTAACACATTGGAGAGAAACCCAATTATCAGTTCCTAAATCTTCTCCACCTCACTTTCTAATTTTAGGACATGGCCTCCGTCCTCCTGCTTGATATAAAGCGCTTTGTTATCCTTTGATCCGTTTCTTGTGACTTCTGAACCTTCTATTTTACGGGTTGTGGATTCAGTATAGGTTTTATCGACCACACCTTCCGCAACCCCTTGTCCCCATTTCCATTTCACTTTATCCCCCTTTTTGATAGCCATGTTGGTTTATTTTCTAGTTGGGTGGTCATTGTAAAGGGCGTTTCCTTTACAACTTTCAACTTTAGCAGGTGACTTATTTTTTGAATAACCATTAGGTAAATAGATGGCCTTCTATGGAGTCGTCCATTGTTTTTCCAATGGCGGCGCCGATTGCCGTTTTAATAAAGGCTACTGCGTTTCCATGTTTATTGTCCCAATAGTAGCCCTCTGTAGGCTTTACCCGAAGCACGGTGATGCGGGGATCGTCCACACCTTCGGTAAACCAGGCTTTTAACATAGGATCCCAGAGTTCCTTGATCAATGCCGGATCTGTACTAATGGTAGCCTCTCCAAAAACACTAAGAAAATCCGAATATTGGGAGCCTTGGAACAGAAGCTGAACTTTCTGATTTTCCTGGATATGTTGGTTTTTATGGCTGTCGCTTGCGCTTAGGAACAAGAGATCGCCCCAATCATCCACTTTCTGTACCGACATGGGCCTGCTAGATAGGTTTTGGTCAGACAGTATCCGGGTATTAAAGAAACAGGTGGTGTTCTTGTTTACTAACTCTTTAATCTTGGCAATGGCTTCCTTTGAATAAAGGTCTTCGTGATTTTTTTCCTCTTGCTGACGGTTAATGCTATCCATGGTTTTTATTTGTTAAGTGGGTAAGGATTATAGGAAACCGTTTACAAAGGACAGGCCACAAAATCAGATTTTCTTGATCTGGAACGGACTCAGCTGATGAAAAAAAATCCAGATCGGATTTCACAGATCTGGATCCTTGGTGTTTAAAAATTAAATTAATTTATTCCTTCACCCCCAATTTCTCCAGCATCCAATCCGTCCCCTCTTTGCTCTGCTCGGGATACTGCCAATGGGCGGCATCCAGGTAGAGCGACATTACCTTTTCGGCATTCACTGAGTTGTAAGCCGCATAAATGGAAGTGGGCGGACATACATTGTCGTTAAATCCTGTGGAATAATATCCCGGCACAGTTACTTGCTTGGCAAAATTAACCACGTCATAGTATTTTGAAGTTTCTATTTTCTCTGCCTTGTTGGTAAAGGGATCTTTGAACAAATGCGGCCAGCCCCCTGCCCTTCCTTCTAGATAGCCCGTCAGGTCTGCCAAAGCTGGATAATAACTCACCAGATATTTGATCCTCTTGTCCAGTCCTGCCGTGGTGATTGCCAAGGCGCCTCCTTGGCTCCCGCCCATCACACCGATATTCTGCCCATCAAACTGTGGCAGGGAGAATATCATGTCCACCGCTTTGACCATGCCGAGATATACCCTTTTATAGTAATAGTTGTCCTTGTCATCCAGGTTGAAGCGCATGTAGCCGTTCAAGGGACCGGAAGAAAGGTCTTGATAGAGCGGCGAATCATACTGATCCACCGGTACCCCATGGATACCCACTTGTAGGGAGATCACCTCTTGGTTGAGATTGGTACCGTAATAGGGTCTAATCCCAGCGCCGGGCACATGCAGGATCGCAGGATATTTTCCTTCTTTTTTGGGTAACGTCAGAATTCCGTAGATTTTCCCCTGTATATTGTTAAAACTGATATGATAGACATCTGTAAGGTGTGTGGACCGTTCGGGCATCAAGGTCATAATTGGCTCCAGGGGTACTTTAGCCAGTTGTTCAAGATTGGATTGCCAAAAGTCAAGAAAGTCCGAAGGTACTGTGGTGGTGGGCTGGATTTTCTCCGGCTCGATTCCAGCTGTGCCGGAGTTCCTATACTCCATCCCGTTTTCATTATAGAAAATATGGCATCTCAAAAAGCCGGGCACGTTCATCTTTCCGCCTTTGATCACGCCTTTACCTGATTTTAAGACCATTGTTTCTGTATGGGCGGGTTCCATCATTTCGGGACCTACTTGGTACCTGATTTCCGCATCCTGAACTAACTGCCCATATTTGTAGATCGCTACATCAAATTCTACTTCTTCATTTATCTCATAGACCATTCCCGGCGCTGCCGGGCTTACCATGATTCTGATTAGGTCCGCTCTTTGGGATTGGGCGAAAAGCTGGGCCGAAATGCCAAACCACAGGGCTAGCACAAATTTTAATTTTATATTTCTCATTTTGGTTAAAAGATAAGGTGAACACCATTAAAGCAGTTAATATCCCTATTTTCTTTTTATAAAAAAACACGGTTACTTGAATCGGCTACTTTTGTGACCTTTTTTCTACAGTTTTAGACCACACAATTTTTTTCTAGTGCCTCCTGCTGGTAAAATCACCCCATCCTTTAATGGCGCATTTTTTGGAAACAGTCTAACAGCGAAAAGCTTATTCAAGCTAATTCTTTAGCAGTAGCAAAAAAATAGACGGATACACTAAAAGGAAACATTATGCTAGCAATGAATTACCGTGGACCGTTCAGAGTCCGTGTAGACCACAAACCCCAACCGGAGATATTACATCCCAATGATGCCATCGTGAAGGTGACGCGGTCGTGCATCTGTGGATCAGACCTTCATCTGTACCATGGCTTGGTACCGGA
>DATGMS010000213.1:0-7160 GCA_035307285.1 Cyclobacteriaceae bacterium | reverse complement strand
TTCAAAAATCCGAAGCTCTATATCTATGGAATCGCCCTGCACATTGACCTCTACAGGATCTATGTTAAAGAAAAGATAACCATCATCCTGATAAAGGGAGCTGATATCATCTCCTCTCTGGGGATCATAGTTCAGCCTTTTGTCCATCTTTTCCTTGTTGTAGATCTCGCCTTTGACTATCCCCAAGGTTTTACTCAATATCTCATCATCATAGATATAATTTCCGGTGAAGGAGATGTTTCTATAATAATATTGCTGCCCTTCTTCTATGTCCAATTCGATGTTTACGGTGTTGGTATCGAAAGAAAATACGGAATCCCGTAAGATCTCCGCATCGCGATATCCTCTGGAATTATAGAAAGCAACGACGCTTTCCTTATCGTCCCTGAAGTCATTCCTCACAAATTTGGATGCATTGAAGAAATTCAGTTTGAAATTCTTGTGCATATAAGCCACTACATCTTCATCAGAAATCGGGTTTCTATGAAAAACCGCTTCTGCAGTATTTTTTGGGGTGGCATTAAACAGTCTGGAAAATAGGTCTTTGAAAATGTGAACCCGAGCATGCTCTTTGGTACCTTTCATTTTCTTTTTAATTCGTCGATCGGCGATATTTTCGTTGCCTGCAATGGCGATCTGGTTGATTCGAACCTTGCTCCCCCTGTCCACATCAAATCTCAACTTGACGCTGTTGGGTAAAGTAGTGTCCCTTTCTTGAATCACTTTTACTGAGGCATTTAGGTAACCTTTATCGACGAAATAATCACTGATCTTGCGTTGGGCATTATTCAACACGTCCTCCCGAACGATTCTTCCCCGAATCTCCACTTTCTTCTCTAATTCGCTTTCCTGGGTTTGGTTGACCCCGGTGAACTCCACCCGACTGAACCTAGGCCTTTCGGTAAGGTCCAGCAAGAGGTATATGTCGTCTCCTTCTATCTTGGTGACCAGTATCTTCACATCACCAATAATCCCCTGTGCCCAAAGTTTCTTAAGGGCGTTGGAGATCGCATCTCCGGGAACACTGATCTGATCATCTACTTTTAGACCTGAAAGGGAAATAATGGCGGTTTCATCCAGCGTACTTAAGCCGACGGCTTTTATTTCTGCTATTCTAAACTTTTGAGGTTTGGAATAATCCAACGTTAAAATATCCACAGGTTTCTGCGTGGAATATCTGCTTTGCCCCAAACGGATCTGGGCTTCAGCCACCCCTGCAAAAAGAAGTATGAATATTATAACTAAATTTCTTTTCATTTAACGTTTTTATTTAATCTGTGCACCTGTTTTGCCAAACCGTCTTTCACGTTTTTGGTAAGCCAAAATGGCTTCGAGCAAGTGCTCTTTTCTAAAGTCCGGCCACAACACTTCGGTAAAATAAAGTTCGGTGTAGGCCATCTGCCAAAGCATGAAATTGCTGATTCTCAATTCGCCGCTTGTTCTTATTAACAATTCCGGATCAGGAAGTCCTTGGGTATTTAAATGGGATGAAATCAAATCCTGCGTAATTTCTTCGCTTGAAATATCCTTAGAGACTACTTTTTCGACAATGGCTTTTACGGCCTGCTCCATGTCCCACTTACCGCTATAGCTTAGTGCCAATACTACCCGCAGACCCGTGTTTGCTTTGGTTTTCTCCATAGCACTTCGCAAGTTGGACTGGCACGCTTGCGGTAGACTCGCCATGTCCCCGATCATGGATAAGCGAATATTATTCTTCATCATATTCCCTACTTCATCCGCTATGGCATTTACCAGAAGTTGCATTAAGGCATTGATCTCGTCCTGTGGCCTAGACCAATTTTCAGTGGAGAAAGCATACAGCGTGATGTATTTTACCCCTACTTCCGCAGCTGCCTCTATCGTCTCCCTCACGGCGGTCATCGCGTTCTTATGACCGAATATCCTCATAGCACCTTTCTTCTGCGCCCAGCGGCCATTCCCGTCCATAATAACTGCTATGTGATTGGGTACTTTATCTTTATCAATCTCTACACTCATCCTATAATAATCAGAACATGATTTTTTTAGAGGTACAAAAATGCCATTTCTTTTTTAATAATTCAGCCTTGCAGCTGATTTATTAATAAGTGAAGCATTTTATCTGATGGAAAGAATAACTGAGGCTTATTCCTAAAAAATAGTACCAGTCTTTATCGTGCCTATTGCCAAAGTTAAAATATGGAGGGTTGAGATAAGTTGCATCATCGCCCCAAACGGGATCACTTTCTAAATACTTAGGCACGTATTCCTGCCTATCTTCAACCTTGTCAATATAATCAATAAAGGTAGCCCGAAAACCCATTTCCATTGAAAGAAGAAGTCTGTCCTTCAATTTATATTTCACGCCTAGCCCAAAGGGTATTACCGGAGTGGAAGCGGTGTAATCTCCCGCAGCTGGATCACCTTTAAAGGACTGCCCTTCGCCGGAAAAGATGGTGTACCCCAGCCCAAAGAAGCCGTAAGGAGAATATCTGGTTTGGGATTGATGGGAAAGGTAATCCAGAAAATGAAACTCCATAACAGCGGCCGCCTCAAAGACTGTCCCCGTGAAGTACGCATCTCTGGTGAAGGCCAAAGCATCGATAGGACTGATACTGTCAGTTCCATTTAATCTTGCTATAGATATCCCTGCCCTTAAACTCCATGCATTGTCAAAATTTCGCCTGCCAAACAACGTTCCTTGGATGCCTACTTGTGAAGGATCTATATGGCGGATGATATCCCCGGTATAGGTGGCCCCTCCCAAGCCCAAGCCGACCTCATATTGTTGTGCCTGTACCTGAGAATTTATCAAAATCATCAAGGATCCTAGGACCAACTTACACAAAATATAAAATCTGGCTTTCTTCAAGTCGCTGCAATTTATAAAGTAGTAAACGAATAAAAAACCCTCTCAGGTATTTGCAGGGTTAATTTTTGTTAAAACTAATTTCTCATATCGAACCCCCAGTTCAACTTCTGCCGCAAGGTATCAAAAAAACTGTAATCATAAAATTTCACCAATTTGGCCACGAATTTTTCCTTCCTTACCGTAAGATGTGCGTGGGCATCCACTGCGGTAGACCTGGAGTCCAGGGAGATCAGAAATTTCTCGCTTCTCCCTTCAATCTTAAAGCTGATTACACTGTCATCTGGAACAATCATAGGCCGCACATTCAGGTTATGCGGGCTTACGGGAGTGATGACAAAGTTCTTGGAGGCTGGTGATATTAACGGCCCCCCGCAGCTCAACGAATAGCCCGTAGATCCGGTAGGGGTAGACACAATCAGTCCGTCGGCCCAATAACTATTGAGGTACTCATCATCGATATAGGTATGAACCGTGATCATGGAAGAAGTATCCCTTTTATGTATGGTAAATTCGTTCAAGCCAAAAGCCGTACCCCCGAATAACCTCATGCCTTTGTCGAGTTCAAGATCTGTATCCAAGCTGATCAATGTGCGGTCTTCAATGGTGAATTGCTTGGAAAACAAAACCTCAATTGCCTTCTCTATGTCCTCTTTGGCAATGGTGGCCAAAAATCCCATCCTTCCGGTGTTGATCCCAATCATTGGAATCTCCAATGCTCCCACATAAGACACTGTGTCCAATAAGGTCCCGTCACCCCCGACAGAAATTACAAAATCCATGGACGAAAGCTCTTGAGGGGAGGAAATCAATTGGCAGCCTTTGGCCTTTATCTCTAATTTCTCCAAGGCGTGAAGAAACATGGGAGATAAAAAAATGTTGGCGTCGTGATTCAGGAGTACAGTAATCAGTTGTTCTAAAAATGGAGCAAATTCTTTTTCAAAACTTAACCCATGTACGGTTATATTCATTAGAAGTATAGGTTAGATATCCAGAAAGCGCAAAAGGTTACCCAGACGGTCCTGCTCCCGGCTAATTCCCACCTCTTCCTGATAATGATCAATGACCTTGTATCCAAATCTCTCCAAGGTGGCCTTGATATGTCTTAGTTCTGTTTTATCAATTTTTAAAGTGACTTTGATCTTGTGGTCATCAAGGGGATCCTCAGTAATAAAACTACTTAATACCTTTGCATTCTCTGACTCTACCACCCGTGCTATTTCATAAAGGCTATATTCTGTCATCAACATGGAAAGGATCAACACCCCCCCATCCGTTTGAATGGAAATGGTATCGGCAAAGGCAGCAATGGCATCCTCTATGGTCACCACTCCGAGGTAGGCGTTTTCCCGATCCAGAACAGCTACCATTGTCAGATGATATTCAGAAGAAATTTTCAAGACATCATAAATATGCTTGTCTCTATAGACATAACATCCGGCATTATCCATCTCCACCACCCTTATGTTCACTTCAGGCTCATTCAGATTGTAGATCATCTCGTCGGTGATAAACCCTTTGAACATGCCGCTCTCCACCACAGGTAATACATTCGTCCGAATCTCCTCCATCCATGTCAGCCCCATCTTCACCTTGTCAGTAGGCTTGAGGGGTGGAATCATGCTGTTAATAAATTGATATGCCTGCATATTCTAAAGATATCAAATTGGATCCACAAATTAAAACGGGAAAAACGGTTATTGGTTAATGGCTATGGTTACTGGTTGTTGTTCTATAACTTAATGACCAAATAATTCGATATCCTAATAACTTAATAAACCAATAATTCAGTTCCCCACACAGTACTTCACCCAATTGCTAACCAATTCCAAGCCATACTCTGTCAAATGGGCCTCCGGATGGTATTGTACACCAAAGATCGGCAACGATTTATGGGATAGGGCCATAATTTCACCGTTGTTGGCAACCAAGATTGCTTCCAATGTAGAAGGAAGGTTTGTCAATTCCAAGGAATGGTACCTTGTTACTTTAAAAGATAAGGGCAAGCCGGTTAGGATCGGATGTCGACTGACTTGGCTGACTTCCGAAATTTTGCCGTGAACAGGTTTGGCACCTTTCATCAAACTAGCCCCAAAGTACTCGCCGATAGCCTGATGTCCTAAGCATATTCCCAGAATGGGCAATTTGTCGTGATAAAAATCAAGCACTTCCATGAGCTGACCGGAATTGCGTGGAATACCTGGACCAGGAGAGAGAATAAGTCCTTGGTAATCTTCCCTCATAAGATCGACTAAGGGCACATCATTTCTGACTATCTTAATGTCCACGCCGGTCTGACGGACCAGGTCTGCCAAAATATAGGAAAACGAATCAAAGTTATCGATCAGTAAGAGCACTTTATGGAGTTTTGACCAGGTCCTTGATGGCCTCGATAGATTGGTCTATAATCGGCGTGTAGGCATCCAACAAGGAGACCATGGCTGGTGCTATGGGCACAATTGCTGGGTAGACCACCGAGTTTTCCAACCAATTTTGTGGCACTTTATACTCAAAACTGGTCCCCACCCAGATCAAAAGACTGATCATAATGGCCCATTTAAACAATCCCAGGACCGCTCCGGCAAAATTGTCAAAGGTACCCAAGATAGTTAGGTCCAGTGCCTTCTTCACCATAAAGGCCAGAATTCGAATGACAACCGTGACGATTAGAAAAATTACAATAAAAGAAATAAATGGCAGCATAAACGTTAGGCTTTCTACCCTCTCCGCCAGCATGTCTGCTCCCCAGTGCATAAACCGAAAAGCCAGAATAATACCTATAAAAAAGGCCACGATAGACAGTAAACCTATAAACAAGCCTTGTCTATAGCCACTAAAAGCTCCTATAGCTAAGAGAATCAGAATAATAATGTCTATCGTGCTCAATTTATACCAGTAAAGCTTTGACTTTTTGTGAAATCACCTTTCCATCAGCTTTTCCGGCCAGCGATTTGGTGGCTACGCCCATGACCTTTCCCATGTCTTTTGGCCCCTGTGCACCGGTCTCGGCAATAATCCGTGTTAATTCCGCTTCTATTTCTTCTTCTGAAAGTTGCTTGGGAAGAAATTCATTGATGATGTCCAGCTCCGCAAGTTCAACGGAAGAAAGATCTTCTCTATTCTGCTGTAAGTAGATATCTGCAGAATCCCTTCTCTGCTTTGCCGCCTTGGTCAGGATTTTCAACTCTTCATCTTCCGTCAATAAGCCTGTGCTGCCGCCCTTTGTTTCCTCCAACATAATAAGAGATTTGATCCCTCTTAATGCACGAAGTCTATCTTTGTCCTTGGCCAGCATGGCCTTTTTAATTTCGGTTTCCACATTCTGCTTTAAGCTCATGTTGTATTTGTTATAGGTTATTCGTTATTAAATGACAGGGGTTACTGCATCAGTTTGTATCTTTGGAACCGATCAGCATGCTTTGTATCTTGTACATCGTGTCCTGTACTTAGTCTGTCGCAAAATTAAAGCTTAATTTACTAACATGACCAAACTAAGCGTAAATATAAACAAAATAGCCACCCTTAGAAATGCCCGTGGCGGCAACAATCCTGACGTCATCAAGGTAGCTATTGATGCAGAACGGTTCGGCGCGGAGGGGATTACCGTCCATCCGCGACCTGACGAGAGACATATCACCTATGATGATGTCATGCGGTTAAAAGATGTGGTTACCACTGAATTCAATATTGAGGGTTATCCTGACGAGCGGTTTATGGAGATCATTAAGCGGGTAAGGCCGGCCCAAGCAACTCTCGTCCCTGATCCCCCCAACGTTCTTACCTCCAATGCAGGCTGGGACACGATCACTCATCAGGAACAACTGAAAGATGTCGTGGCCGAGCTTCAAGAATACGGTACCAGGGTTTCTATTTTTATAGATCCGGTACATAAATTCTTTGAACCTGCAAAAACTACCGGTACCGACCGTGTTGAATTTTACACCGAACCGTACGCCGCCCATTTCCACAAAGACAAACATGCCGCTGTCAAAGCTTATGTGGAAGTGGCTGATTTGGCCCGATCGCTGGGTTTGGGATTAAATGCGGGCCATGATCTGGACTTAGAAAACCTACGGTATTTAATCGAAAATATCCCCTATATAGACGAAGTCTCCATTGGGCACGCATTGGTCTGCGATGCGTTATATTATGGTTGGGAAAATACGATCCAGATGTATCGAAGGCAGTTGGAGGTGTAGGAGAAGAGATTCAATAGCTGTATTGGACCGAAAGATCGCAACGGGATTGGGAATATGACAACTGGGCGTTCATTAAGTGGATGTGATGCTTCTAATCAATAGCCCCGCCC
>DATGMS010000212.1:0-4392 GCA_035307285.1 Cyclobacteriaceae bacterium | reverse complement strand
ATGGACCCTAATAATGAGGATATAAAAAGCTTGGCTACGAGCAGCGTCAATTTCCGTGGCGGAGCTGAGTACCGCTTTGATATGTTTAGGATACGTGCGGGAGCCGCGTTTTATGGCGACCCTATGGATGATGGACTGGATCGGACCATGAGACAGTACTCTGGAGGGGTGGGTGTCAGGTTGGCCAATATGTATGTGGATCTGGGACTTCTTCAAAACTCCTACAAGAGTTACTACTACTCATTCCCAGGTTCGACCCTGGCGAGTACTGATCACAAACAGCTCACTGGACTTCTAACCTTGGGCTTTAACTTCTAAAAAACGTCAGTAATTCACTTATCAAAAGCTCAGTAGAGATATCATCTCCACTGAGCTTTATTTTTGCCTGATCATAGTAAACAAGCCGATCGGCGTATAAGCTCGTCAACTTTGCGGCGATCTCACCTGTGTCCAGCCCTTGGAATAACGGACGTAAAGCTACTTCCCCGACCGTCATCCTTCCGATGATTTGCGGCAAAGGCACATCCATGAACACGGAAATTGCGCGACGGTTGATTCTCTCCATGTTGTCATTGAAGCATGGTGCCCCTCCACCGGTTGCTAACACCATGGCATCATCAGATTTTAACTTTTCCTCCAAAGCGCGGGTCTCCGCTTGACGGAAGTAGCCTTCTCCTTTTTCCTGAAAAATTTCAGGAATGGATTTTCCCTCCTGCAGAACGATCAATTCATCCAAGTCATAAAAAGGAACCTCCAGCTGAAGTGCCAACTTACTTCCAAAGGTGGATTTGCCACTTCCCGGCAGGCCTACCAAGACGATTTTAACCTTCCCCATTAAATATGTGTTCTACTTCCGAAGCTACTGGTGTATTAATATAATGGTATTTCTTCAATATCGTTCCTTCCCTTAGTAGCATGACTCCCGGATTGGAGCGGATGATGGTTTTCACCACGGTGGCATCTGCCATGTAATAGTCTACTTCCCATTCATGCTTTTCGAGCAAGGCCTTGATTTCACCCTCTGAAGATGCGGCCACAACAATCGCTTTTATATCCGTCCCTTCCAATGATTCGATCAGGGGAGTAATGTTGGCCAAACCATCCTGTGACGTTTTGGATATATTGCTAATGAGCACAAGTACTTTGTTTCCTGAAAACATTTCTTCCGTAAAATCTCCCTCCCCATTCCATACACTGAAATCTGAGATCTTTGGCAGGGCATCAGGATTTTTGAGCTGCATGTCTACAAACTCATAGGAGTCATCGCTTGGATATTGATCGAAAATCACTTCCTGCCCGTCTTTCTTCATTAGATAAGAATATTCCAGGGGCTGTGAAGGCTGCATAGCAGAAGGAATGTGAACGCCCTCTTTATATGCCCTGAAGTCAATAAAAGGCAAGTTTCTAATCGCCACGACAGCAAGGATGAGGCTTAGTACCAGAGACACCAAGGCGGCGCCTTTAAGCCAAAGAGAAGGGGTATCCCTCAGATCCTTTCTGAACACAAACAAGACAGCAATTAACACCAATAAGAAAATATCTTTGTAAAAAGACTCCCAAGGGGTTAATTTAATAGCATCTCCAAAACAGCCACAGTCCGTCACTTTGTTAAAGTAAGCGGAATAGAAGGTGAGAAAGGTGAAAAAGAGAATCATCAGGGAAAGCAAAATAACTGTCAATCGTAGTCTGACACCCAATATCAGCATAACTCCAAGTACCACCTCCAATACCACCAGCACTACTGCTAGAGTAAGAGAAACCTCTTTGAGATAGCCGAAAAAAGGGGCAATATCATAGGAAAACACATCAAAATACTCCTCGAACTTAATGGATGTCCCTACGGGGTCGTTGACTTTAATTAGCCCTGAGAAAATAAAAAGACCTCCGACTATCAGGCGGATTAAGACCAATAGAATTTGTTTAAGCATGTTTCTCGTCCTTTAGTTTTATCAAGCAAAATACAGCATAGTTCAGGATATCCTGATAATTGGCCGATACTCCTTCAGAAACCAAGGTTCGCCCCTGCTGGTCTTCAATTTGTTTTACCCTGTATAGTTTCATTAGAATGATGTCGGTCATCGAGGATATTCTCATGTCCCGCCAGGCTTCACCGTAGTCATGGTTTTTGTTTTCAAGTAACTTCCTAGTTTCCTCTGCCCATTTATCGTATAGGGGTTCTAGCTCGCTATAGCTTATTTCCAAGCTGTCATTCTGGGTCAATTCTGTTTGCATCAAGGCAATCAAGCTGTAATTAATAATCCCCACAAATTCCTCATAAATAGGGTCGCTGACTTTCTGGTTTCCCTTTTCCTGAATTGATCGAATCCGCTGTGCCTTAATAAATATTTGGTCGGTAATGGAAGGCAGACGGAGGATCCTCCAAGCAGTGCCATAATCGCTGGTTTTCTTCTTAAAAAGTTCTTTACAAAGGGCTATAACTTGGTTATATTCGCTCACGGTTTGGCTTTTCAAAACAATGCAATTTTAATGAAAGAGAGTTTCCCACAATTAGAGATCGAAGATAAATTATTTCCCCTTAATATAACACTCAATTCAAGAGGAAAGCTTCTTTGGTTGAAAGAACCTTGGGTGATGGGCATAATTAATGTCACTCCAAACTCCTTTTACGCCCAAAGCCGAATCGATAGAAGCGAACTCAATATACTAAGAAAAAGGGTAGAAGAGATGGTAATGGCCGGTGCGAAAATTTTAGATATTGGCGGTTACAGCAGTAGACCAGGTGCAGACGAGGTTCCTGAAGAAGAAGAACTTCTAAGGGTTATTTCCGTAATTAAGATTATTAAACAGAACTTTCCGGACGTACTTTTATCCATAGACACATTCAGGAGTAGGGTAGCCAAAGAAGCAGTTGAAAACGGTGTAGACATCGTCAATGATATATCTGGAGGTGGATTGGATCCGGCAATGATCCCGACCGTTGGCACCCTTAACGTGCCTTATATCTGCATGCATATGAGGGGCAACCCTCAGAACATGAACACCTTTACTGCATACAATAATTTAGAAAACGATATTTTAAGTTATTTTAGCCAAAAACTCTTAGAATGTAGAAAAGCTGGCATTAAAGATGTAATAATTGATCCAGGAGTAGGTTTTTCTAAAACTTTAGAACAAAATTATAGGATTTTAAAAAATATTTCTTACTTTAATACAATTAATACCCCCGTCCTTATTGGTCTGTCCAGAAAGTCCATGATTTATAAACTTTTAGGCACTACTCAAGAGGAAGCACTAAACGGAACCACCGCATTACACATGGCTGCATTATTAAAAGGCGCTAAGATATTAAGGGTACACGACGTGAAGGAAGCAGTGGAATCAGTTAAAATATTTAAACAACTAAACGCTTGAACTTACTTTTCAGAATTGGCTTTTTAGACGTATCGCTTGTCAATTTAATCGACATCACCTTGGTGAGCGTTCTGCTATATCAAGTCTATAAGTTGATGAAGGGAAGCGTCGCCATCAAAATCTTTTTAGGCTTTTTGTCGATCTATCTCATCTATCTTATGGTCAGTGCCGCGCGGATGGAGTTGCTGACCATGATCCTGGGACAGTTCATGGGGGTCGGTGTGATCGCGGCCATCATCTTATTTGCCCCGGAAATCCGGAAGTTCCTGATGCTTATTGGAAAATCGTCCATCTTCTCCAATGAAAATATTTTACAAGAGTTACTTTTTTGGAGAAAGAGAGAAACGGAAGTTTTCAACATCACCCCGATTATGGAGGCAACCAAGACGCTGGCCGGTACGAGCACAGGCGCCTTAATGGTTATATCCAGAAATTCAGAATTAAAGTTTTATGCAGAAAGCGGGGACTTGATGGATGCCCTTGTTTCGAAACGGTTGCTTATCTCCATTTTCAACAAATATAGCCCTCTTCATGATGGCGCAGTGATCATCTACAACGGGAAAATTAAAGCGGCCAGGTGCATCCTTCCCGTGACAGAAAGGGATGTTCCTGCTCAATTTGGCCTTCGGCACAGAGCAGCTATTGGGATGTCGGAATCCACAGACACACTTATATTGATAGTTTCTGAAGAAACTGGTCAAGTATCGCTATCCAAAAACGGAAAGATTTTGCACAACCTGTCTTTACAGGAGGTACGGGGACTGCTGAACGATTACTTGACAGGAGAGGATATTGATCCTAAGTTCGAGATCATCAATTCTTTCGAAACCAGAAAAGCCAAGAAGAAAGTAACGGAGGTATAAATTCAAGAGCCTTTCCTTTTCGAGGAAAGGCTCTTGCTTGCTACAACACCCCTAATTCCTTTCCCACTTGGGTGAAAGCTGCAATGGCCTTATCTAGATCTTCGCGGTCGTGGCCTGCCGAAATTTGAACCCTGATTCTGGCCTCTCCCCTTGGAAC